>CAZJBC010000088.1:0-10073 GCA_964543805.1 uncultured Brevundimonas sp. | reverse complement strand
GCTGCAGGGTCGGATTGGCCGCGTAGAGTTCGGCGCCCAGTTGGGTGATGGTCTCCAGCGACATGCAGGCAAGGTCAGTCTCGCCCACCGGCGCCTTGTGGGCGGACAGATCGAACTTGAGCACTGTGTCATTGAGCAGAAACAGCATGGCCCAAGCCTAGCCGCCCCAGGCTTTCAACGTGGTTTAGGAACTCGGTTAACGAGCCTCGACCGGTTCGGTCAGGAAGTGGCGGCCTTCACCGTCCTCGATCTCGACAACCCAAAGGTCCGGATCGTGGCCGCGGACGCGCTCGACGTAGGCGTCCAGGTCGCTTTCAGCCTCACTGGCCACGGGCTGCATCCATATGCGCGTTCCCTCGCCGCGCCAGGCGCTGGAGTAGAGCCGGGCCTGACGCGTACGCGGATTGAAGGTCTTGACCAGCACCGCGCCGGCGCGCGGATCGCCCTTGCGCACGACAGTCGCAAAGGCGCCGGACAGTTCCGCCCGGCGGATCAGCGCGCCGACCCAAACATCCGTGGAAATCTCCAAGCGTGTGTTCCTTTGGCGCTAACGGTCGGGAAAGGCTTGGCGCCTAGGATACCGTCAATCCTGCAGCATACGAGAATTGTACTGGACATGGCGAGCCGGACCCGGTCGAGGGCCAGGATCATCGGGTTGGCGGCCTGTGCGCTCCTCGCCCTGTCGCCCGCCGCCGCCTCTGCGAACGTGCTGGACACCTATTACGAACACGCCCTGATGAGCGCTGCCGACGGCCGCTGCCATCTGTTCACGCCGGCCCTGTCATCGGCCATCAATGTGGCCCAGATTCTCGCCCGCAACGCGGCCCTGCGCGCCGGCGTCGACGAGGATCAGGTTAACCAGAAGCGCGACCGCGCCGTTGGCCGGGCGGCGATCGAGCCCTGCAACTCGGCGGATCTGGCTCTGGTGGCCAAGCGCGAGCGCAACGCCTTTGAGGTTTATTCGCGCCTGCAGAGCGTCAGCTACAAGGGCGACTTCAAGACCTGGTTCGCGGTGCGCCAGGCCTCGACGACGGGGCGGGTTTGGAACCTGTCTCAGTCCACCGATTTTGGACACGATAACCTGACCTTCGGGAGCACCGGCTCGCACGGGAGCAGCGAATTGGTCACCGTGGTCCAGTTCGCCGATCGCGCAACGCCCTTCGCCGTTCAGCTGGTCATGCGCGATCGGGCCAAGTCGCCGAGGCCGGTCCTGGATCAACGTAAGGCCGGCCCTGGCGGCCTCATTCCGCTATCGGGCCGCGTGACGCCCAGATCGGCGACAGTCGCCTTTCTGGCCGACAGCAAGTTTGCGCCCGACCGCCTGATCCAGCCGGCGGGCAAGACTCCGGCCGTCGCCTACCGGTTCCCGGCCGCCGCCGCGGGCGTGCTGGCAGGGCTGGATCCACGCGAGGCGGTCGAGATCGATTTTCTGTTTTCCGGGCCCGGCGGCGACCAGGCGCGCATCGCCTACATCGAGGTCGGCGATTTCGCGGCCGGTCGGGCCTTCCTGGCGCCGACCTAGCGCTGCGGCTTGAAGGCCACGACGTTGGCGCTGTCCGGCGCCTTGACCGTATCATCGACCACCACCACCGGCATGGTGACCGTCACGGCGGTGCCCTCGCCCAGACGGCTCTCAATGACCATCTGGCCACCGTGCAGTTCGGCGAAGGCGCGCACCAGCGACAGGCCCAGGCCCGTGCCCTTGGATTTGCGGGCCGCATCGCCGGCCTGTTCGTAGGGCTTGCCCAACCGCTGCAGGTCGCTCTCGGCGATGCCGATGCCGGTGTCGGCGACGGTCAGCTCCAGCTCCCTGCCGCGGGCGATCAGGCCAACGATCACCGACCCGTCGCGGGGGGTGAACTTCAGGGCGTTGGAGACCAGGTTGATGACAATCTGCTTTATCGCCCGCCGGTCGGCTTCAACTTCAATGGGTTGCGAGGGCAAGGTCGCGCGCAGCTTTACGCCGGCGTCGTCGGCCTGCACGCGCAGGATACGAAGGGCGGCGGAGACCGGTTCGCGGGCATCCATGAATTCCGTATTCAATTCATAACGATGTGCTTCGATCTTCGACATATCCAGGACATCATTGATCAGGTCCAGCAGGTGGGCTCCCGACTCGTGAATCAGCTCGGCATATTCGGCATATTTTCCAGGTAGATCGCCAAACATCCTGTTCTTCATGATGTCGGAGAAACCCATGATCGCATTGAGCGGCGTGCGCAGCTCGTGGCTCATGCCCGCCAGGAACCGGGCGCGCCCGGCGGCGAGGTTCTCCGCGTCGGCGCGGGCCAGCTCCAGACTGTCCTCCTTGTCGCGCACGGCGGTCGCATCGCGCACCACGCCGACCAGGCGGCTGCCCTCCAGCGGGCCGAGATCCAGGGTCATGAAATGTTCGGGCCAGGCGGCCGGCACGAAGCCGACTGTCTGCAGGCCGCCGGTTCTTGCGGCGGCCGCGGCGGCGGCCAGCAGATGGCGGTCCTCCGGCCGGGCGATCAGGGTGAAGGTCTCGCCGATCTGCGGCGCAATGGCGACCAGGCGGCCATAGACCGCGGCGATGGCGCCGTCGGCCTCGAGGACGAGGATCTTGCCCGGATAGCCGCTCAATGGGTCCGGCAAGCTTGCGTCCTGGCGGGGCAAGGGCAGGATAGCTTCGCGACCGGACTGTGCCCGCCGATGAGCGGTGATCAGGCTCATCCCGACCCCTATCGCCATGGCGGTGATGGCGGTCAGGCCCAGCACAAAAGCTGTCAGCCCGGTCGGGCCAGCCGGCGCGTGGTTGGACAGCTGGGCGAAGACGACAACGATGATCGCCAGGATGCTGAGGGCGGCGGCAAGGCCGGTTGTCCGCGGCCGTCCCAGCACGCCCGCCACAGCCAGGGGCGCCAGGCACCAAACCTGCATCGCCCCGCCCAGGCCACCAGTCGCGATGGTCGCTACTGCGCCGCACGCCGCCCACAGCACCAGCAGGCCCAGGCGCGCGCGCTCGCCGTCGAAAGGTTTCATGACCAGGACGTAGAGACCGGGTAAAAGACCCGCCACCAGGGCCGCCGCCAGTTCAAGCGTCAGGCCGCCCGAGACGGTGTTGACAGCCAGTCCGCCGAGCAGCACCACAATCGCCCAGACCAGGTGCCAGCCGGCCAGGCGCGCCAGCGGCGAGGCCTGAACAGGGGCCGGGATTTCAGGGGCGGCGGTCAACGGCGGACAATCCTTTTCCGGGTAAAGGCTAGCGTCGAAACGTGGCCGACGCGAGGCCGCTCGCCCTGCAGGCGATCAGTCTCCTATGGATGACTTGTGGACGGACAGGCCGCGGGCGCCTAAATCGCGCTCATGACCGCCTCCATCAATGCCGCCCTGGACGATCTGGCCGCCGAGTTCGAACTGCTCGGCGACTGGGAAGAACGCTATCGCTACGTCATCGACCTGGGCCGGGAACTGGCGGCCCTCAGCGACGAGGAGCGGTCCGACGTCAACAGGGTGCGCGGCTGCGCCAGTCAGGTCTGGCTGGTTACCGAGAAGAGTCCCGACAGAGGTCTTGTTTTCCGGGGTGATTCCGACGCCCACATCGTGCGCGGCCTGATCGCCATACTTCTGAGGCTCTATTCAGGACGTCCGCGGGACGAGATTCTGGCCTTTGACGCCCGCGCCGCCTTCGACCGGCTGGGCCTGGCGGGAGCCTTGTCGACCCAAAGATCGAATGGTCTGTTTTCGATGGTGGAGCGAATCCGCAAGGATGCGGCGGACTCCTGAAGCAGTCGCTCAGGCGGCGCGAATGCCGCTGAACTTTTCGATCTGACCGCCGACCAGGGCGTCGTAGCCCAGGATCATGTCGACTTCCGCGCCGTTGGTGGCCAGCGGCAGGCGCAGCCAAAGGATCGACATGTGGGCCGCGCCCCGCCAGGCCAGGCTGTGAAAGCCGACGCCAGGCCGGCCACCCTCGACCACCTTGTCCAGTTCGCAGCGCCAGTAGTCGGCCGCTTCGGCGTTATAGACTTCGTCGAGCGTGCGGCCGGTGATTTCGCGGCCATAGACGCTGTAAAGGCCTGTTCCAGCAAGGCGTTGGCGGTAGGACTTCTCACCGGTTTCCGGGTCGCGGATGACGTCGATAAGACTGACGGTCGGCAAATGTCGCTTGAAATCATCCGGGTGAATCTGAATGCGCCCCGGCAGTCTGCCGCCGTTGCGCCTGGACGCCCAGTAGGCGAACAGCTCTTCATGCGCACGAACCGCTGTTGCGGGAGCCCCCATATTTACCGCCATGCTCAGATTCCCGAACAACCCCTTGGAATCCCGATGATTCACTAAACAGTGCGTCGCGAATCACTGGCAAGCGAAAAATTCGCCCGCGACGCGATTTCCCAATTTTGCCTTACCGCCGTTGCGCAATTGCAGTCAGCCCTTGCGGAGGCTCAACAGCGCGCGCGATGGGTTTGTTCCGGTCCCGGTCCGGCATGACGAAAACGGCCGCCCCGGTGTTTTCCGGAGCGGCCGTTCAGGTGTGTCTATTGGCTGCTTTCTAGCGGCGCTTGGTCGCGCGGGCCGGCTTTCGGCCGCCCTGTCCCAGGCCCATCTGTTTGGCCAGATCCGAGCGCGCCTTGGCGTAGTTCGGCGCAACCATCGGATAGTCTTTCGCAAGACCCCATTTGGCGCGGTATTCGTCAGGGCTCATATTGTACTTGGTGCGCAGGTGCCGCTTCAGCGACTTGAACTTGCGACCGTCTTCCAGACAGATGAGGAAATCGGGGGTGATCGAGCGGCGCACGGGAACGGCCGGCTCGCGCGGCGTTGCCTCGACTGCTTCAGCGGTCGTCGAGACACCGGCCAGAGCGCGAAAGACGCTTTGAATGAGGTTCGGAATATCCGCCGTGGCGATGGCGTTATTGCTGACATAGGCCGATACGATATCAGCAGTCATTCCGGTAATTTCGGTCTTGTCGTCCATTTGGTCCACCAGAAGAAGCCGACTCGCAAGAGCGCGGCGGTTATTATTGAGGATGAAGCCCGGATAACTAGATTTTTGTGCCTATACAATAGTCATTGCGCAACAATCAAAAAAAAGCTGGCTACTGCAAATGTCGGCAGAGCTTGGGACCATGATGTGTCCCAAATCACTATCCCACGGTTACTGCCGCTGTGCGCCGCTGGCCTACCAGCGGAAGGGGCGAGGATAGACGGCGGGTAGGGCTCAAACCGGGAGTAGCGAGTCTAGCGACCGAATTCCTTGGACAGCGTCAACATCGCCGTACGTTCGGGAATTGAAAATTCATCCAGCGCCGCTTCGTCGCCTTCGCGGATCGCTTTCATCAACGCCGGGGTTAGGGCTGAAGACAGGGACCAGTTCCAATAGCGCAGGACGGTTTGGGCGCGATCAACGGCGATAATGTCATAGGTGGTCATCACCCGCTCCAGCGCCGGCGCCATTTCGCCCGCCTCGTCATGCTCAGGGCGGCGCAGACCACGCCACAGGGCGGCGATGTATTTCTTCGGCAGGCCGGTCGCTTTGCACAGAATAGCCAGGGGCTCGCCGCCGATGTCGGTGAAGATCTTGGCTCCGGTCATGGGTTTAAGCCCAGACAGATAGGAAATCTCCTCGGCCAGCTCGCGGGTCAGTCCATTTCCCGCCGCCTCGACCGCCGCATCGAGCGAATCGAAGCGGCTGCGCTCCAGGGCCGCGCGGTTTCGCTGGCGCCGCTCGATGAACTGCAGCGCCTTGCGGCTCATCGGGTCCTGCCAACCCTCTTCCGTGGCCAGGGAAAACACGTCGCTGGCCGCGTCCTGCAGAATTTCGCGCGAGACGGCGAACCTTTGCAGGATGATGCGCCGGGCCTCGGCGTCGGCCCACCAGAACATGGCGTAGGCATGGCTGGGGCGAAGCTCGGCGCGGCGCAGCAGGCCGGGAACGAATTTGGGGTTTTCCCGCGTGGCCGCGACAATGGTCTCGATGGCGGCCGGCGACAGGCTGGCCAGCTCGTTGCGCAGCAAGGTTTCGACGACAATCGGCTCGCGTCCCTCGGCCAGCGCTTCGGTGACCGTCTCATGCACGTCGCGGCGCTTGGCGATCAGCCGTCGATGCTCCACCGTCGCATAGCGAACGCAGTCGATCAGATCGCAGTCGCTAAGGCTGGTGCAATCTTCAAGCAGCGGGCGGGAAATCTCGATGGCGTCGCGCAGCAGCAGGCGGGAGATCGTGGTCGGAATCTCGCCAAGCGGCGCCAGGCGCCGGGCCACCCGCATGCGCTCGTCCGGCGCGGCCTCACGCAGCATGTCGACCAGCAGGTCGGCGGTCATGGCGCGCTCGAAGGCGTTGACCCGGCTGGACGGCAGACAGACCACGTCGGCCAGCCGGCGCAGCAGCGTCTGGCGCGCCCGCGAGTGCGGGGCGGCGGCAGGTTCGGTCGGTTCGAGGGCCGGCTTGCTCATACCATGCGAATTATGGTGGGCTTTCGGTTAACCGGGCGTCTATTGATGCTAAAAGCACTGCTTCAAAACGAGGGACTATCCATGGAAGTGAACTTCAAGGACCTGCCGGGCCTGGCGGGCGTCGAAACCGGGGTGTCGGACTGGCTGTTGATCGATCAGGACCGGGTCAACAAATTCGCCGACGCTACAGGCGATCACCAGTGGATCCACGTTGACGTGGAACGCGCCAAGGCCACGCCCTTCCTGGGCGGCACCATCGCTCACGGCTATCTGACCCTGTCGCTGATCCCCTTCCTGGCCGGCGGCCTGCTCAAGGTGAACGGCGTCACCCACGGCATCAACTACGGCTGCGACAAGGTGCGTTTCATCACCATGGTTCACGTCGGCAAGCGCGTGCGCCTGCGCCAAAAGCTGCAGTCGGCCGAGCCCAAGTCCGGCGGCTGGCTGCTGCGCAATGAAATCACCATCGAACTGGAAGGCTCGGAAAAGCCCGCTTGTATCGCCGAAACCCTGAGCCTGGTGTTCGGGGCCTAGAGCACTATGCGATCAGATTGAATCAACCTGATCGTTGAATTGTGCTCTAGTTTCAAACATTTGAGCGCATTGTAGCCGCAAAACCGGGTATCCGCTTTTGCGCGATGCGCTCTAGTCCCTGACCTGCGCCGCCGCCGAGGTCGCCGAGAAGGCTTCCGGCGGCGGCGTGTGCGGCGGCGTGGCGACATTGCTGGCCATGTGGCGCACCGATGAAGGCTGGTTGAGCAGCGAGATGGTCTGTCGGATGTAGTCGGCCTGAACCACGACGCCGATCTCCAGCGGCTGGTCGCCGGTTCCCAGCTGCTGGCTCATCAGGCCGGTGACCAGCACATGGGCCTTGTCGCCGTCGCCCTTCTTGACGAACACCGGGCCGCCGGAATTGCCTGGAAAGACGGAAAAATCGAGCAGGAAGGTCGGGAACTGCCGCGACGGCGCGATTGGATAGGAGGCGACCTTGCCCGAGCGCAGGATCGGGAAGCCCGCCCCGTTCGAGGCCATGCCCCACGGATAGCCCAGCGTCATCATTTCTTCGCCCGGACCGATGTCGTCGGCGGCGAAGGCGGCGTCGTCGGCCAGCCAGCCTTCCGGGATGGCCATCTTCTCGGTTTTGGCGTCGGCAACGACCTCGATGGCGGCGACATCGCGACCGGCCTCGGCCACCCACAGGGGAGATTTGCCGTTGCGGATCTTTACGCTCTGCGGCTCGTACTTCCAGGTCCCGTCGGTATTGCTGGCGCGATAGCCGATGGTCATGGTCTCGGCGGGCATGCGGGTGAGCACGTGCTCAGCGGTGATCAACACCACGCGCGGGCGACCGTCCGGTCCCGGCGCCTCGACCAGGAATCCGGTCCCGACATTGCGGGTCCCGTCGCCATAGGGCGCTTCAAGCTGAACCGTCGCCTGGATCAGCGCCACAGCAAGATCTATTGCCATTGCTAAGCTTTACTCTCGATGAGCCGTTTTTTTCTTATATAACCTAATTGACTCCAAAGTTTTAGCGTCATCAAGACGCAGCCTACCGTCACAGGCGAATATTTGACATGACCAGACCTTCCGCCCCGGTTCCCAAGAAGGTTCCGAGCACCATTACCCAACTGGGCCGCACCCGGCGGGACGACTACGCCTGGATGAAGGACGACGGCTGGCAAAAGGTGCTGCGCGACCCGGCCCTGATCAAGGCCGATGTCAAGGCCCACCTGACGGCCGAGAACGCCTATGTGAAAGCCATGCTGGCCTCGACCGGGCCGCTGCAGGCGCGGATGTTCGAGGAAATGAAGGGGCGCATCAAACAGGACGACGCCTCGGTTCCTGCCCCTGACGGCGCCTTTGAATACTTCAGCCGCTTTGAGGCCGGCGCCCAGCATCCGAAATACTGCCACCGGCCGCGCAGCGGGGGCGAAGAGACCGTGCTGCTCGACGCCGACGCCCTGGCCCGGGGCAAGGCCTATTTCCAGATCTCCGCCACAGATCACAGCCCGGACCATGCCCTGTTCGCCTACGCGGCCGACGAGCAGGGATCCGAGGTCTGCCGCATCTATGTGAAGGACCTGGCCACCGGCCAGGTGCTGGCCCAGCCAGTGGAAAGCAGCACGGGCGACTTTTGCTGGTCGCCGGATTCGGCCTGGCTGTTCTGGACCCACCGGGACGACAACGGCCGGTCCGACCGTATCTACCGCCGCCCGGCGCGGGGCGGGGCGGCCGACGACGTGCTGGTCTATGACGAGGCCGACGAGGGGTTCTTTCTGTCGGTCGCCACGACCCAGTCCCGGGAATATCTGGTCATTTCGGCCGGCAACCACGAGACCAGCGAAGTCTGGCTCATTCCCGCCGCCGATCCGACCGCCAGGCCGCTGGTCGTCGCGCCTCGAGAGGATGGCGTGCAGTACGGTCTGGAGCACTGGGACGGCCGGTTCATGATCCGCACCAATGCGGACGGGGCCATCGACTTCAAGATCGTCACAGCGCCACCGGGTGCACCTTCCAGAGCCAACTGGCGGGACTGGGCGGCCCATACGCCGGGGCGGTTTGTCGTGGGCATGACGGCGCGCGACGGCTTCTTTGTTCAGCTAGTGCGCGAGAACGCCGCCAACCGGCTGCTGATCACCTCGACCGGCGGCGAAACGCACGAGGTGGCCTTCGACGAGGAAGCCTTCGCCCTGTCTTTAGGCGGCGGCTATGAGTACGCTCCTCCGGTCATCCGCTTTGTCTACGAAAGCCCGACCACGCCGCGGCAATGGTTCGACTATGACATGGCGACCCGGGCCCGGACGCTGCGCAAAACCCAGGAAGTCCCCTCGGGCCACGACCCCGCCGCTTATGTCGCCCGCCGCCTGTTCGCCGCCGCGCCTGACGGGGCCCAGGTTCCGATCACGATCCTGATGAAGGCCGGAACGCCGCTGGACGGCTCGGCGCCGCTGATGCTCTACGGCTACGGCTCCTACGGCATGCCCATGGAGCCGACCTTTTCGATCCGGAATTTTAGTCTTGTCGACCGTGGCTGGATCTGGGCGACCGCCCATGTGCGCGGCGGCTCGGAAAAGGGTTGGGGCTGGTTTCTCGATGGGCGCAAGTTCCACAAGAAGAACACCTTCACCGATTTCATCGCCTGCGCCGACCATCTGCACAAGCAGGGCTACGGCGCGCCGGCGCACACTGTCGCCTATGGCGGATCGGCCGGCGGAATGCTGATGGGCGCGGTCGCCAACATGCGCCCCGACCTTTGGGCGGGGATCCTCGGCGCGGTGCCGTTCGTCGACGTGCTGAACACCATGAGCGATGTGACCCTGCCGCTGACCCCGCCCGAATGGCCCGAGTGGGGCAACCCGCTGGAGGACGAGGCCGCCTACGACTACATCGCCTCCTACAGTCCCTACGACAACATCACCGCCCAGCCCTATCCGGCCGTGTTGGCCACCGGCGGGCTTTCTGACCCTCGCGTCACCTACTGGGAGCCGGAAAAATGGACGGCGAAGCTGCGCGAAATGACAACGGGCGAGGCGCCTATCCTGCTGAAGATCAACATGGAGGCCGGCCACGGCGGCGCCTCGGGACGGTTTGACTTCCTGAAGGAAATCGCGCTCGACTACGCCTTCGCCATCTGGGCGGTGGAGAAGGGTTGGGAG
>CAZJBC010000087.1:2345-10237 GCA_964543805.1 uncultured Brevundimonas sp. | reverse complement strand
AGTTGGTTAGAGCGCCGGCCTGTCACGCCGGAGGTCGCGGGTTCGAGTCCCGTCATTCGCGCCATATCCTATAACGGTTCCTCGGAGCCCCTCGGTGACGTTTCCAACTCGCGAAACATCGAATTTCCAACTTTTCGTTCCTACTCCGTTTCACGCATTCGGCGGCGGCCGACTTTGCGCGCTTCGTCGGCCATCTTTACCGCCGCCAGACTGACAGGCTGATAGGTCCGCTGAAGGTCATGGGAGCGATTGATCGTGTTCGCCATCTTGGCGGCCAGGGCATTCGGATCGACCCCTCCAGCTGCAGCTTCGAATGCTCCAGATCGGCGCATGTCCATTAGCCTGCGTTGGTCGCCGGGAAAGGCGATCTCCCTGACTGTCCGGAAGTCATCGCCCAAGGTGTCCTTGCTGTACGCTGCCCCCTGCCGATGACGGAACAAGGGGGCGTCGGGCAATGGCTCAGCTCCCAAGGTGGCCAGATAGGTGCGGATCAATCGCTCGACGCGTCGTGAAACGGTGCCTAGAGCCGGTTTGTCGGTCTTGGCCCGCTGTACGCCGTGAAAGACAAGGCGGCCTTCCATGTCGAAAAGGTGCGAAGCGGTTAGCGTCCTGACATCAACGGGTGAGAACTGGGTGTCCCACGCAACGGCAATGATGCAAGCGAGACCATGATAACGACTACGGATGGCTTGTTTCACCAGCCGTACGGCCTCCCCCTCCCGCCAGGTCTGAGACCGGGGGGATGGCGTGAGCCTGCGAAGTCCTTTCGATGGGTCAGCGCCAGCAACGCAATATCCCATCGCCGCCATCTTTACCCACAGTCTCCGCCAGTGCTTGATGGCCCGGTATGCCTCGCTCACGCCCTTTCGCTCCAACCAGCGGGCGTAAAAGAGATCGATGTGTTCGAAGGAAACCGTCGAAGGCGCGACCGTCCCGAACACTGGCTCAAGCGCCTTTTGCCCCCGCTCCCAGTCCTCTCGGGTTCGCGGCTCCATTCGCGCCCATTCACCGGTTCGGCGCAAACGTAGAAATGCTTCCCCGAGCGATCCCTTCGGCCAAGATTCTGTTGACGTCGCTTCCAGCCCACGCCTCGCTAGTTGCCATTTGCGATTGAAAGCCTCGGCCTTCGCCCATGCTGCTGGGCCGTCCAGACCACACACAACGGGATGGAAGCCGAACGCGCGCATGGCCTTCGTGGGCTGCCAATAGCCTCGCCCATGTTTGACGACATAGTAGGGGAGCTTGACCTTACCCATGTCCGAACTGCGCCTCGATGTTCCGCATCACGACTTCATCGGCGTTTCGGGCCAACTGAGGATTGGCGTACAATCCACGATGCCGCCGCCTGCGCCATTCGTCGATGGCCTCAAGGTCGTAGTTTCCTGTGGTAGGATCGGCTGACGGAAACCCTCGTTTCAGCAGCTCCGGCAAGGCGACTGTGAAGTCCCCCTCCGTCAGACCCATCCGCCGCGCAGCCGCATAGGCTGGGACGTCACCGAGGCCGACTGAGATGCGGGGTCTTCGCATCCATATATATACATCAAAATTGGATTTTCGTCCAAAGTTACGTTCTAGGGGTGGCGTCTCGGCTTGAGTGTCGGCCCGGCCAACACCGGACATTCGATGAGGGCCCGAAAGCAGACTTCAACCCTCGACTCCCATAAGGTCCGGTTCCGACCCGTTGCAGACGTTGGGAAAGTCTGCTCGTGTCGGCTCCAGCTCCTGGAAACCAGTGGCGCTTGTAGGAAATTGGTCGCATCGTCGTCTCCAAGGCGGTCGAAAGGCCGCTAGCGGAGACAAGTTAGCGTTAGACTGACAGCACCGGTTTACCAATGTCCCTAATGACAGAAATGAAGAGGCAAATCCAAGAGGCGAAGAAGTTGCACTTGTCTTGGCGCACCCGATCGATAATATTTATCGTGATTGCGCCGGCAACGTTTCTTTTTGCTCTCAATGGCCGATTGGAACTTGCGTGGCCGTTGATCATTTCTATTGGCATGATGGGCCTCGTAATCAAGCTTAAATGGGCATTGAGACGTCACGTGTGGTTCTGGGTCGCAATGGCTGCGATTGCGATTTTCCATTTGGCCCTGATCATATTCATTCCTTGGCCAGCGACTTGGGTGCCTTCCCTTCTGATGACTGTTTTCAGCACAGTGGATTTCTTCCTGATCCTTTGGGTTGTGGTGGTCGTTGAACGAATCGTGGGTCAGTCGCGGCGTGACGGTTCCGCGGGCAGGAATCCCTGAAGGGCGGCGGTTTCGCGCGCCGGCGACGTACACGCACTCGGCGTCCAACTTCCCGATTTGCCGCAAGTTGAGTTTTGCGCCTCGAACACACGCTGCGCAACGCCTCGCCTTCACGATTGGCCGCTAGGTCTGCTTTCCACCCGTAGCGGACGTTGGGCAGGTCCGCACTTGCAGACCTGCCCTGCGATCAAAGGTCCACCTGCTCCGACAGCTCCAAAGCGTCGTCAACTTCGATTCCGAGATACCGGACAGTGCTGTCCAGTTTCGTATGGCCGAGCAAGAGCTGGCAGGCTCGTAGATTGCCCGTTTTCTTGTAGACCATGGCAACCTTCGTGCGGCGCAGGCTGTGCGTAGACCCGCCATCGATTTCGCCCTACCGATCCAATTGATGCAGTGATCGCCCTTGTCCCACCGGCCACCAAACTTTCCTCGAGGAACTCGGCCTAATCCATAGGGCGTGAATTACTGGCACTCAATCAGGATTCGGTAATCGTCGGGCATGACGACTAGACACGTGCCTCCGGCAAATATCCGACTTGATACTGCCGCTTGGCTCCTCACCTTCCAACTTTACGCCTCGGCAGACCTCCAACCTTAGGGCGAAGGTCTGAAGGGGGATTGTTTTTATTTGCTATAATGCCGGCCTGTCACGCCGGAGGTCGCGGGTTCGAGTCCCGTCATTCGCGCCATACGCCGTCATCGGCGCGGCAAATTCAGGATTTTTCTTGCGCACGCGGCAACGCCGGCAGGTCAGATGACCAGGCCGCGAATGGCTTTCTGTGAACTGGTGTCCCAGGTTCAGGCAGCGGACGAAGGCGAATAGTTTCAAGGACGCTACCCTTTTCAGGCTGGGCGATCATTGCCTCCAAAGCCTAAACGCGCAGAGTTAGGAATGTTCCCTACGAACGGGGTAAATATCCGGCTTGTCCCGGAAAGTGTTCGGCCCCTCACCGCCAGCGCTTGCGCATTCGGCAGCGGCGGCAGGTCATATAGCCCTTCTTGGCCTTGCTGTTCGTCCACTCGTGGCCGCGAATGAACAGGCAGCGCAGGAACATCAATGGTCGGATCAAGTCAGAGCCCCCGGCGAAGGGGCGCATGACTCTCTCAATTTTACCCCAAGCGCAAGCAGGCCCCGGACGCCGGACAGGCGCTAATTCGTCCGCCGGCGTCCTGGGGACTTCGGCGCAACCGGCGTTACGGGGATAGGATGGCCCGCCGCCGCCTTTAGCTTCGGTGTAGGAACCTGGCTAGCCGAGCCGAAGCACAAACCGCAAAGGCTGGTGGGCGGCGAGGGATTCGAACCCCCGACCCCCTCGGTGTAAACGAGGTGCTCTAACCAGCTGAGCTAGCCGCCCGGGATGACAACGACGCCTATCCCGCGGCGCCCGTGTTCGCAAGACTTGCGCCGGCAAACGAAACAGGGACGAACGCTCTCGCGCCCGCCCCTGCCGTAAAACATATCCTGTGCGAGGAAACGCTAGTTGAGCGCGCTCTTCAGGCCTTCGCCGACCCGGAAACGGGCCGTCTTCGAGGCCGCCCGCTTGACGGTCTCGCCCGTGCGCGGATTGCGCGCAGTGCCGGCCGCCCGCTTGACGGGGACAAAGCTGCCAAAGCCGACGAGGCGAACTTCCTGGCCTGCCTTGAGTGATTCGGTAACCGCGGCGGTGAACGCTTCAAGCGCGTCCTTGGCCTGGGTCTTGTTGAGCCCCGCCTTGTCGGCGATCGAAGCTACCAGCTCGGCTTTCGTGGTCATGTGTGTTTCTCCCAACCCTGTTTGGACGGCGGTGATCTATGGACCGTCGCCGCTCGCCAAGGGGAGTAATGCATCTGAGCGCCGTTCCGTAAAGCTGTCGCGGCAAAGGTTTTGCGGTTTCCTGAGCTTTTTTTGCAGGAATGCGACAACTTTCCCTATCGGCGTTAGTGCGTCATGACCGCCTCATCACCGTCTGTGTCGATTTTTGACGCAGCGATCGGCTCGGCGTCCTCGTTCCACTCGATCGGGGTCAAGGGGCCGGCCAGAGCGTGCTTGAGCGCCTCGTCGACCGTCGACATCGGAATGATCTTCAGGCCAACCTTAACGTTTTCAGGCACATCGGCCAGATCCTTTTCGTTTTCAGCCGGGATCAGGACAGTTTTCACGCCTGACCGCAGCGCCGCCAGAAGCTTTTCCTTCAGGCCGCCGATGGCCAGAACGCGGCCGCGCAAGGTCACTTCGCCGGTCATGGCGATCTCCTTGCGGACCGGAATGCCGGTCAGCACCGAAATCAGCGCCACCGCCATCGCGACACCCGCCGAAGGCCCGTCTTTGGGCGTTGCGCCCTCCGGAACGTGCACGTGGACATCGGTTTTATCGAAAATCGGCGGCTTTATGCCGAATCGAGCCGCCCGGGCCCGCACGTAGGAGTTGGCCGCGCTGATCGATTCCTTCATCACCTCTTTTAGGTTGCCGGTGACGGTCACTCTGCCCTTGCCGGGCATCTTGACCGCTTCGATGGTCAGGATATCGCCGCCGAATTCGGTCCAGGCCAGACCGGTGACGATGCCGACCTGATCTTCCTCGTCGGTCTCGCCGTAGCGGTATTTCTTGACGCCCGCGTACTTCGCCAGGCGCTCGTCGTCGATGGTGATCGAGACGACTTTTTCCCGCGCCAGATCGCGCACGGTCTTGCGCGCCAGACCGCCCAGCTCGCGCTCCAGCGAGCGCACGCCAGCTTCCCGGGTGTAGTAGCGGATCAGGTCACGGATGGCCTTGTCAGGCACGATCCATTCGCCGGCCTTCAGCCCGTGGTTCTCGTTCAACTTGGGCAGCAGGTGGCGCTTGGCGATCTCGACCTTTTCATCCTCGGTGTAGCCAGGGATGCGGATGATCTCCATGCGGTCCAGCAACGGCTGGGGCATGTTCAGGCTGTTGGCCGTGGTGACGAACATCACCTGAGACAGGTCGTAGTCGACCTCCAGATAGTGGTCCGCAAAGGCGCCGTTCTGTTCCGGATCGAGCACTTCCAGCAGGGCGCTGGACGGATCGCCGCGGTAGTCGGCGCCCAGCTTGTCGATTTCGTCCATCAGGAAGAACGGATCGACCGCCTTGGCCTTCTTCATCGACTGGATGATCTTGCCGGGCATGGAGCCGATGTAGGTGCGCCTGTGGCCGCGGATTTCCGCCTCGTCGTGCACGCCCCCTAAGGACAGACGCACGAACTCGCGGCCCGTGGCTTTCGCCACCGACTTGCCCAGCGAGGTCTTGCCGACGCCCGGAGGGCCGACCAGGCACAGGATGGGGCCCTTCAGCGAGTTGGTCCGGGCCTGAACGGCCAGGTACTCAAGAATCCGCTCCTTGACCTTCTCCAGGCCATAGTGGTCCTCGTTGAGGATCTGCTCGGCGCGTTCGATGTCGATCTTCTTGCCCTTGGCCTTGCCCCATGGAATGGAAAGCAGCCAGTCGAGATAGTTGCGCACGACGGTGGATTCCGCCGACATCGGGCTCATGTTGCGCAGTTTCTTAAGCTCGCCATCAGCCTTGGTGCGGGCCTCTTTCGACAGCTTGGTCTTCTTGATGCGCTTTTCCAGTTCCAGCAGCTCGTCCCGCTGGTCGTCCTGGTCGCCCAGCTCGCGCTGGATCGCCTTCATCTGCTCGTTCAGATAGTACTCGCGCTGGGTCTTTTCCATCTGACGTTTGACGCGTGAGCGGATCTTCTTTTCGACCTGCAGCACAGAGATTTCGCCCTCCATCAGGGCGTAAACCTTCTCCAGACGCTTGACGACGCTGAACAGCTCCAGCAGGGCCTGTTTGTCGGTGATCTTCACCGCCAGATGGCCGGCGATGGCGTCGGCCAGCTTGCCCGGCTCGGTGATCTGCGGGATGGCCGCCAGGGCCTCCGGCGGAATCTTCTTGTTCAGCTTGATGTAGTTTTCGAACTGCTCGATCACGGCGCGCGACAGGGCCTCGGCCTCGTGGGCCGCCCCGCTCTCGTCCGCCGTGGCCATGACCTCGGCTTCGTAATAGGCGCTCTGATCGGTGAAACGTACGATCGAGGCTCGCGAGGAGCCTTCGACCAGGACCTTCACCGTGCCGTCCGGCAGCTTGAGCAGCTGCAATACCGTGGCGATGACGCCGATGTCATAGATCGCTTCCGGCGCCGGATCGTCATCGGTCGAGTTCTTTTGGGTCGCCAGCAGGATTTGCTTGTCGCCGCGCATCACCTCTTCAAGGGCGCGCACCGATTTGTCGCGGCCGACGAACAGCGGCACGACCATATGGGGAAACACCACGATGTCCCGAAGCGGCAACACCGGCAGCGTGCGGATATCAACCATTCTCACTCCTTGAACGCGCCAACCTGGGCCGCGCCCATTATTTCCCCCGCCCGAACGGGGAACTCATTGCAGATATGTGGCGCTTCGGCCCGGTCATTCAAGCGCGGCGGGAAATCCGTACACAACAATGGTCCGAGCTAGGGCGTCAGACCATAGCCCGCATAGACATCGGCAACGCCCGCGCTCAGTTTCGTCGCCGCGTCAAAGTCCGCTTGGGCCCCGGCCTGATCGCCCAGGCGGCGCTTGGCCAGCCCCCGGCCGAAGTAGGACATGGCGCGCGGCGTCAGGGCCAGAGCGGCGTCATAGTCGGCGACGGAGCTGGCCGCACGTCCCAGGCGCAGATACACCAGCCCGCGGCTGTCGTAGAAGGCCGATTGATTGGGGGCCAGTCGAACGGCTTCGTTGCAGTCCTCAAGCGCCGCGTCGAGTTCGAGATTGGCGGTGGCGCGCGCCCAGCACCGGTCGTTCCGGTAGGTCGCCGAGGTGGGCGCAAGGTCAATGGCTTTGGAGTAGTTTTCGATCTCCTTGGCCGAATCCTTCATGGTTGCGTAGATTTGCGCTCGCGTCATGAACACCGCCGGGTTTTTCGGATCATTGTCGGCCAGCCAGTCGAGATCGATGATCGCGGGCGCGTAATCTTTGACATGAATATGGGCGTCGGCGCGCAGTTCGTGAGCATATTTCCAGTCTGGCTTAAGGCGAATGGCTTCATCGTATTGGGCGACCGCAAGGCGCACATCGCGTGCTTCCAGCATGTGCCCCTTGATCAGGTGGGCGACGGCGCTCGCCGGACGGGCGCTGAGCGCGCTTTCCAGGTCGGTCCTGCCCTTGGGCGAAAGGTGGTCGACCGCCTTGTCAAACTGATAGGCGTTCAGAATCTGGCCCTCGCCCTGATCAGGCAGAAGGAGTGATTCCAGAACCGGAAGCGCATCCTGGGGGCGCTGGTCGCCGATGAGCGCGATGGCCCGATCTGACTTTACGATGCGCATCCTGGACGCTTCACTGGGGTCTGCAGACAAGATCTTTGTGGCGTCGTCTTCCATGGCCACCGCGTCGTGATAACGCCCCAGCTCCATCAGGCACTCGGAGCCGATGAGGTCGCCGCTGACATCGCCCAGTTCGACGGCCCGCCGGGCGTCGCGGGCGCAGGCGTCATAGTCCTTGTGGTCCAGCCGCACCGTCGCCCGGACGCTGTAGACAAAGGGATCCCTGGGATTGTCGCTGACCAAGCGATCCACGTCCTTCAGGGCGCCTTCCATATCGCCGCCAAGGGACTTGGCCATGATCGCCTGCCTCGCGCTCAGCACGTCCTGACTGATAATCGGGCGG
>CAZJBC010000087.1:0-2335 GCA_964543805.1 uncultured Brevundimonas sp. | reverse complement strand
ATCGATCGTGACCACGGGGTTTCCGCCCCGCCCGCTGCTCAGCACTACAAATCGACCCACCGGTGCGTTCGCAAAACGGGTTTTGGCGGCGCGCGCCTCATCGGCGGTAACCTCGGTCGCCAACTCTGTAATCGTGAGCCGCAGCTCGGCCGTTCCGTCCCTGATTTCGGACTTGCGCTGAACCCGAACCTGTCCGGCCGTAACGTCCGTATCGGCTCCGCTGAGCCGGAACCCGCGGCCAGCATCAGGCAGAATGACGCGGTAGACGCTCGCGGTCATCGTCGGAACGCCGATATCGAATGGCGTGCTCTGATCCTCGTCTGCGGGACGATCGCCATACTCGTACCGGTAATCGCCACCCAGATTGGTCTCCTTGACGCCTTGAGCATCTTCCCAGTCCAGGCGGCCCGTTCCATCGGCGGATAGGCGATAGAAACCCTCGGCCTCGTCATATCCGTAGCTCACATGATCTATCTTGAGCCACGGATACCGCTCCTTGAACTCGTTCTTCAGGAAGGTCTGGGCGTCGTCCCGCGCTGCCGAATTGAGCGATTCAGCAAAGGCGACCGCAGCATCGCCCCTCATGATCTGCTCAGCGTGAACAGGCCCATCCTTGTCGATGCCGCCGCGTGCATCGACGGTCAGCCTGTCTTCGACGACCGGCTGATCCATCGGGCGCATCTGAATTGGCGTCAGATCGGCGCCCGCGGCCTCTACGGGTAATCCGAAATAGAACGGCGGCGGTTGCAGATTGGCAAGCTTGCGATCGCCCGTGCGCGTGCCATCCAGCCAGTAGGTCTTACCGCCGATTTCCGCTCGCACGATGACATGGTCAAATGCGCCGAGGCGCGGCAGTCGGTCCGGCAGAGCGCCGCCCTCTTCCGAAGCAATCAGAATGGGCTCGGCCTTGATGCCAAGCTCGGTCAGCAGGGCCGTCAGCAAGACGCTCTTGGCCTTGCAGTCGCCGAATTTCTGTCCCCAGGTCGTGTCTGCCGGCGTCGGAGTGAGGCCGCCCTCGCCCAGCACCAGCGCAAGGTATCGCACCTGCTCTTCCACGAGGCGCAAAGCCGCCATCGCCCGGTCTTCATCGGTGGAATAGGCCGCGCGGAGGCGGGCGGCCTCCGCCTTGACGGGCGAGTCCGCGGACAGCCGGGCGGCGTCGGCATAGAGCGGCGCGAACAGCCGCGAAATTTCCTTCCAAGAGCCATATCCGGTCAGCTGGAGTTCGCCCTGGGTCATGAACCGCTGCGGGGCGCCGGTCGGCGGTTTGGGCGCCTTGACCTTGGTCGCATCGTAAACAAGCTCGGTCGTGTCATCGTGCTCGATCAGCACCGTTCCATTGACGCCCGTCGTGGCCTTCCAATGAATGTGCATCGCCTTCGGCCAGATGGCGCGATAACGAACGCGCTCAGCCACCTCGGTCATGGGCAAGGACAGCTGATCTTCGGCGAGGGCGCCGGCAAGCGGTCGCTGCTGATGTTCGGTGGTGGCGAAAATTATTATATCGCCGATCCGCAGGTCCCGGACTTCCTTGACCGCGGTCAGATCACCATTGAGCGTTGCGCTGGAAAGACCGGTTTCGCGCTGAAGGATTCGAAATTCACGGTCCGTAGCCAACAAATCTATCGATTGATCGCCGCGAACGATCTGCGCCGTATTAATGGTCAGATCCGAGTGAGAGGGATCCCAGACCGCGCCAAGGGTACCCAGATCCTGCAGGCCCTGAGTGGTCAGAACCTTGTAGATGGTCTCTGTATAGACCTCTTCCCCGTCGGCGGCGAACTTGACCTGGACGTCCCTTAACAGCAGGTCGACGGCGCCGCCCGCGCCCGGCGAGGCGGCCGGCGCCGGCAGACGCTGCACCCAGCCGGAAGCAGGACCATACAGAACCTGGGGCGCCGCCATCGCCGGCGCAACCAGAGCCATGGCGAACCAGAAGAAAGCCAGCCCGATCCAACGCATTATTTGTCCCCCACACGCCATGGATGAGACGAATTTCCCGCGCCTCAGTCAAGCGAGCCAGTCGCGGACATGGAATTGGCCATGAAACCGCCATCGCGCTTGCCGGGCAAACGAGACGACGCGTTGGCGCCTTAACGGGCGAGACTCGGCCCCTGACTAGGCCGCGCCGTCCTTCTTCTGCTTTTCAGCATAGATCAGCAGCGGCTGGGCCCGGCCCTCGACGACCTCGGCGTTGACCACCACTTCTTCGACGCCGTCATAGGTCGGCAGTTCGAACATGGTCTCCAGCAGGATGCCTTCCATGATCGAGCGCAAGCCGCGGGCGCCGGTGCGACGGGCGATGGCCTTGCGGGCCACGGCGTTCATCGCATCG
>CAZJBC010000086.1:0-10268 GCA_964543805.1 uncultured Brevundimonas sp. | reverse complement strand
GCCGCCGGCATCGGCGAGACCGTGACCGTGGCCGAGCGGATCGTCCTGTCCGTGCCCCATTGCGATCCGACCGTGAACCTCTACGACAGCTATCACGGCGTGCAGGACGGGACCCTGACCGCCATCTGGCCGGTAAGCGCGAGGGGGCGGGCCCGCTGATGTTTGACGTGATTGTGGTCGGGGCCGGCAGCGCGGGATGCGCCGTGGCCGCCCGCGCCTCGGAGAACCCCGACTTAAATGTGCTGCTGGTTGAGGCCGGACCCGACTACAGCGACCTGGCCGCCACGCCCTTTGACCTCGTCAACGGGCACAACAATTCCTACACCGCCCACGACTGGGGCCTGGGCCACAACCCAGTTCAGGGCCGCGAGACGATCTTTCCGCGCGGCCGGGTGGTCGGCGGCTCCAGCGCGGTCAACACCACCATAGCCCTGCGCGGCATGCCGGAAGACTTCGCCGAATGGGCCAGTTTCGGCCTGAGCGAATGGGACTGGAAGGGCGTGCTGCCCGCCTACCGCCGGCTGGAGCGGGACCTGGATTTCGGCGAGGCGCCGTATCACGGCGACGCTGGCCCCATCAGCATCCGCCGCATCCCGCGTGAGCAGATGAGCATCCAGCACCAGGCCTTCTTCGAGGCGGCGAAAACGCTCGGGTATCCCGAATGTCCCGACGCCAACGACCCCAACAGTTGGGGCGCCGGGCCCATGCCGCTGAACAAGCTCGGCCGCCTGCGCGTCTCCTGCGCGGTGGGCTATCTGGCGCCCGCCCGCATCCGCCCGAACCTGACCATCCGCCCCGATACCCTGGCGATCCGCGCCGTCATCGAGAACGGCAAGTGCGTTGGCGTGGAGGTGCGGAACCCCGGCGGCGAATCCGAAGTCCTGCGCGGCCGCCTCGTCGTGCTGTCAGCCGGGGCGATCATGACGCCCGGCATCCTGATGCGTTCGGGCATTGGTCCCAGCGCCGAGCTGGAAGCCCTGTCCATCCCCGTTGCGCGGGACCTTCCCGGCGTCGGCAAGAACCTGTCGGACCATCCGGCCCTGGCTGTCACCCTGACGCCGAAGGACGAGGCCATTGTCGAGCGCGACCAGCCGATCATCCAGTCGATCCTGCGCTACACCGCGCCGGGCTCGCCCAAGCGTAACGACCTGCAGATCGAGCTCGTGTCCTTCGGCGGCCGCACCACCGAGCCGATCTTCGCCATCGCCGGCGTCGTGGAATACCAGTACGGCCGCGGCGAGCTGCGCACCGTCTCCGCCAATCCGGACGCAGCCCCGGTGATCGATCACCGCTTCTGCGAAGACGACCGCGACGCCGACCGCCTGGCCGATTGCCTGCTGGACGTGCTGGCCTTCGCCCGCTCGCCGGCCATCGCGGACCTTGCCACCGGCGTGCGCTTTCCGCGCGGCGACCCGACCCGCGACGAGCTCAAGGGTCTGGCCCGCCGTTTCGCCGGCAGCGGCTATCATCCCTGCGGCACCGCCAAGATGGGCGGCGATGGCGATCCCTTGGCCGTGGCGGACCAGTACGGCCTCTGCCGGGGCGTTCCCGGCCTTGCCATCGCCGACGCCTCCATCATGCCCTTCGTGCCCAGCGCCAACACCAACCTGACCGCCATCATGATCGGCGAGAAGATCGGCGAATGGCTGCGCACGCGGCCTGGCCTCTACGGTCTCTAGCAAAGGATGCGCCCATGACCGCCGACCTGATCATCCGCGGCGCCCGCATCGTTGACGGCACCGGCGCAGCGTCCTTCGAGGGCGATGTGGCGATCGAGGGCGACCGCATCGCCCAGGTCGGCTCGGTGTCCGGCGAGGCCCGCGAGACCATCGATGGCAAGGGCCTGACCCTCAGCCCCGGTTTCATCGACGTCCACACCCACGACGACTTCGCCTTCCTGCGTCACCCGGACATGGGCTTCAAACTGTTCCAGGGCGTGACCACCTGCGTCTGCGGCAACTGCGGTTTCAGCGCCATTCCGTCGACGCCGGGCGCCGATCCCCTGGCGGGCGGCGGCGGCATCTTCGCCGGCGCGGGCGGCGAGTTCACGGACCTTGAGGGCTATTTCGCCTCGGTCATGGCCGGCAAGCCGTCTATCAACGCCATCATGCTGGCCGGCCACAACACCATCCGCGCCCAGGTCATGGGGCTGGAAGAGCGCGCCCCGACTCGCCCCGAGCTCGAGGCGATGCGCGGCAAGGTGCGCGAGGCGATGGAGCAGGGCGCCTGCGGTTTTTCCACCGGCCTGATCTACCGGCCGGGCAAGTGGAGCGGGACTGAGGAGATCATCGAACTGGCCAGGGAGGCCGCGCCTTTCGGCGGCCTTTACGCCACCCACATGCGCAACGAGGGCGACCGGCTGCTGGAGGCGGTGGAAGAAACACTGACGATCGCCCGTGAGGCCGGCGTCCCCACCCACATCTCGCACCACAAGGCGGCGGGAAGGCCCAACTGGGGCAAGGTCAGGGAATCGCTCGAGCGGGTGGAGCGCGCCCGGGCCGAGGGCCAGACCGTCAATCTGGATGTCTATCCCTACACCGCTGGCAGCGGCCGGATGATCGAGTACTTCAACCTGGCCAACATCAACCGCGCCTTCGCCGAGGTTGTCCGCATCGCCAACTGCCCGGCCTTCCGCGAGTTCGAGGGCCGCATGCTGACTGAGATCGCCGCCGACCGGGGCGAGCCGATCGAGGAGGTCGTGCGCCTGATCCTCACAGCGCCGCTGGGCGAGCGGACCATATGCATCCACTTCATCATCGACGAGGCCGACATTGAGGCCAACCTGCGCTTTCCGACCATGATGGTTGGTTCGGACGGCATTCCCGACCTGAAGGGAAAACCGCACCCGCGCCTGTTCGGAACCTTTACCCGCATCCTCGAGACCTATGTCCGCGAGCGCCATGTCCTGACCCTGGAGGACGCCATCCGCCGCATGACCTCGCTGTCGGCCGACGCCTTCGGGATTGTCGATCGCGGCCGCATCGAGCCGGGCCGCTTCGCCGATTTGGTTCTGTTCGACGCCGCCCACGTGCACGAGCGGGCCAGCTACGATGATCCCAAACAGTATCCCGACGGCGTCGCGGCGGTCGTCGTCAACGGCGCGGTAGCGGCCCGCGCCGGCGCCTGCACGGGGGCGGGATCAGGCCAGATGCTGCGATATCGAAGCGCTGTAACGGGTTGACGCAATTTGCGTCATCATCATGCGGCAGTTTGTCGCAGGATAGCTTGGCCGTAAATCGCCTTGCGGCTTAGTCATTGAAAGCCTTGAGTAAGTTTTGGCGCCCATTCTGTGGGCATGAATGGTCAAGCTCGCATCAAGATACCTGCCCTGGCCACCGACCGGCGATCGGACGTGCGCCAGAAGGCCTATCTGACCGGTATCCTGATCTACGGGCCCGGGGGCCTGACCCTTGATGGCGTCGTGCGCGACCTGACCGCGACCGGCACGCATCTGCGCCTGGCCACCACCGAATTTCTGAAACCGCCCTACGTGCTGCTGATCTGCCGCTCGGGCGAAGCCTTTGAAGCCGAGATCGCCTGGAAGACCAAGCAGGAGGTCGGCCTGATCTTCACCAGCAACTGCAATCTCGAAAAGCCGGTCACCGAGGTTGAAAAGATCGCCCGCCGGCTTTGGATCGAGAACCAGCCCCGCACAGGATCCTGGCCCTGAGCTAGCGGGCCGTATAGCCGCCGTCGATCACCAGTTCGGATCCGGTCAGAAACTTGGCCTCGTCGGAGGCGAGATAAACCACGCCCCAGGCGATATCGTCCGGCTCGCCCATGTGGCCGAGGGGATGCAGGCTATCCACCGCCTTGCGACCGGCGACGGGATCGGGCCCCGCGCCCAGGAACTTTTGCACCATCGGCGTCCAGATGAAGCCTGGATGGATCGAGTTCACCCGAATCTTGTCCGCCGCATAGATCATGGCGTCGGTCTTGCTCATCAGCCGCACCGCGCCCTTGGACGCGTGATAGGGCGGAGCGTCCGCCGCGCCCACCAGGCCATAGATCGAGGACAGATTGATGATGCTGCCGCCGCCCGCCGCCTTCAGGTGCGGGATGGCGTGCTTGGTGCAGAAGAACACGCCCTTGACGTTGATCGCCTGCACCCAGTCCCATTCGGCCTCGGTGATCTCGTGAGTCGGCTTGCTGGCGCCGGAAACGCCGGCGTTGTTGACCAGGATATCGAGGCGGCCGAAGTGGGCCGTGACCTCGTTGATCACCCCGGCGACCTCGGCCTCGCTGGAAACATCGCAGCGCCAGAAGCGGGCGGGAAAGCCGTCCGCCGCCAGTTCGGCCGCCAGCGCCTGGCCCTCGGCCTCCAGCATGTCCAGCACCGCGATCGAGGCGCCTTCCCCGGCCATGCGGATGCATGCCGCCCGGCCCAATCCCAGCGCCGCCCCAGTAATAATGGCGACCTTGCCTGCAAGCCTGTTCATGGGTGTCTCCTGTCTGACCGGCGGCCGTCTTAGCCCCGCCTATCCGCGCCGGTCATTGCGCGAGGTCAAGGCGCGATGCGCGTGATCGCCGCCTGGTTCAGCAGGCCGCGCAGATCTTCAGCCATGCAAAGCTCGGTCCCGGGAGCCAGCAGGGCGGCTGATCCGCCGGCGACCGCGTGCCGGAACGAATCCTCGAGGTCCTTGCCCGCCGCCTGGGCCCACAGCAGGGCGCCCAGAAAGCTGTCGCCGGCGCCCACGGTGCTGACCGCCTCGACCGCCAGCGGCGCGGCGCGCCAGGCCTCATCCCTTGTCACCAGCACGGCGCCCGCCGCGCCCAAGGTGAGGGCGATGACCTCCGCCCCGCCTGCAGCGATCAGCCTGCGGCAGGCCGCGACCTGCGCCGCTTCGTCCGCGAGCGCCTCGCCGGTCAGATCGCGCATCTCGTTCAGGTTCGGTTTGACCAGCCACACGCCGTGGGCCAGGGCGGCCTTCAGCGGCGCACCCGAAGTGTCGAGCGCGAACTTTGCGCCCAGTCCGGCGGCGATGTCGGCAAGCTGCGCATAGGCGTCCGGCGGCGCCCCCGGCGGCAGGCTGCCGCTGGCGCACAGGAAAGCCGGAGGGCTCGTCAGACCGGCGAGCGCCGCACAGCAGGCCGCCCATTCCGCCTGCGCCATTGCCGGGCCTGGCAGGACAAAGCGGTACTGGGCGCCGCCGTCCGTCTCCATCACCGTGAAGTCTTCGCGCGTCTCGCCGCTCGCCGGGATCGCCAGGCTGGCGAGGCCTTCGGCCCGGACCAGGTCCCTGAGCCGCTCGCCGGAAAACCCTCCGGCGGTGAAGATCGCCAGCGCCTCGCCGCCCAGCCGGCTGATCACCCGGGCCACATTGATCCCGCCGCCGCCGGGGTCGCGCCGGGCCGGCGCGCAGCGCAGCTTGCGCTCCGGCGCCACCTGCGCGGTCGAGGTCGAAACGTCGATCGCCGGGTTCAGGGTCAGGGTGACAATGGCGGGCACGAAACCTCCTGCGGTCAGCCTGCCGGTAGCGTCGGCCGCCCGCCTTGAGGCCGGTCAAACCCCCTCTTTGTCAAGCCAGGCAGACTTGATCTGGATCAACGACCCAGGCCTTCGCCGGGGCGGATCAATACCCATTGATCATTTGGGCGGAGGTCCCTTCATGAAAGTCGCACGCTTGCTGGCCGTATCGGCCGTCGCCGTACTGGTTGGCGCCTGGGGTTTCGCCGGGGCAGGGCCCGGACGGGTCAGCCAGGCCGCCGCCGCCGCCGGGCAGAAGGTCGATAACTTCGAGCTCACCGACCAGAACCTGTTGGGCCACAGCCTCTATTCCATGGCCGACGCCAAGGCGATCGTGCTGATCACCCAGGGCAACGGCTGTCCCGTCGTGCGCAACAACGGCGCGGCCTACAACGCCCTGAAGGCGGCCTACAAGGACAAGGGCGTCGAGTTCTTGATGCTCAACGCCAACAGCCAGGACAGCCGTGAGGACATCCTGAAGGAGGCGGCCGACTTCCACTACGACTTCCCGATCCTGCAGGACACCAACCAGCTGGTGGCCGAACAGCTGCGCCTGGAGCGCACGGGCGAAGTCATCGTCATCGATCCCAAGACCTGGAGCATCGTTTTCCGCGGCCCGGTTGATGATCGCGTCACCTACGAGCGCCAGAAGGCCAAGGCCACCAAGACCTACGCCGCCGACGCCCTGGACCAGTTCCTGGCCGGCCGTCCGGTCCGTGACGCCCACGAAATGGCGCCGGGCTGCATCATCAATCTGCTCGAGGCCAGCGCCCAGCCGAAGAAGATTTCCTACACCCACGACATCGCCCCGATCATCCAGGAAAAGTGCGTCAGCTGTCACCAGCCCGGCGGCATCGGCCCGATGAACCTGACCAACTATGACTTCATCAAGGGCCAGTCGGCGATGATCCGCGAGGTCATCCGCACCCGCCGCATGCCGCCCTTCCACGTCGATCCGCGCATCGGTCATTTCAACAACGACAAGAGCCTGTCGCCCGAACAGACCAAGACGCTGGTTCACTGGATCGAAGCCGGCTCGCCGCGCGGCGACGGCGCCGACCCCCTGGCCGCCCAGACCTTCCAGGCTCCGGAGTGGCCGCTGGGCAAGCCTGATCTGGTGCTCAACATCCCGGCCTTCACCATCAAGGCCACTGGGGTTGTCGACTACCAGCAGCCCTGGGTCGCCATGGGCACGAGCGAAGACCACTGGCTGCGCGCGTCGACCATCAAGGTCGATCAGCGCCAGGGCGTCCACCACGTCCTGACCGGCTTCATGGACAAGGCCCCCGACGGTCCCGTCACCCGCGGTGGGAGCATCAGCGGTCCGTCCATCGGCGGCTATGCGGTGGGCGCGGAGTCCTCGGTCATGCCGACCGATTCCGGCACCTTCCTGCCGGCCGGCGGCGCCATCGGCTTCCAGATGCACTACTCGCCCTTCGGCAAGGAAGTCACCGACCACACCCAGGTGGGCCTGTATTTCTACGACAAGGACAAGCTGCCCACCCACGTCATGCACAACTCGGTCATCGCCGATCAGCAGATGCTGGTGCCGCCGAACGCCGACAATTGGCAGGACGTGGCCTATGTGACCTTCGATCACGATGCCAAGCTCTATTCTGCCTTCCCGCACGCCCACTATCGTGGCCGGTCGTCGAAGCTGGAGCTGCAGTATCCCGACGGTCACCGCGAGATCCTGCTGGCCATGCCGCACTACGACTTCAACTGGCAGGGCGCCTATGAGTTCAAGGACCCGATCAACATCCCGGCCGGCTCCAAGCTGATCGCCTATTTCACCTACGACAATTCCAAGCGGAACCCGGCCAACCCCGATCCGAACCGGGCCGTGCCGTGGGGCGAGCAGTCGTTCGACGAGATGTTCTACATGGCCTTCACCTACGAGTGGAAGGACGAGACTTCGTCTCACCGGGTCAACTATGACACGGCGCTGAATGCCAGCCGCGCCTTCGGCCTGCTCGACAAGAACGTCGACGGAAAGGTCGAGGTCGCGGAACTTACCGGCAGCCAGGGCGCGTTGCTCCGCCCCCTGTTCGGCATGTTCGATCGCAACGGCGACGGCGGTCTGGATGAAAGCGAACTGAACGCGGCCATGGCGGGCATCCGCGGCGCCGCCCGGACCAGACCTGCGGCTCCCGCGCCCGCGCCGGCTCCGCCCGCCGCGGCCCCGACGGCCCGCCCGCAGGGCTGACCCCTTGTAGCCAGGCGGCTCCCCGTGCGTATTTCGGGGGGCCGCCGTTACGCCTGCGATCGTGACTGGACCGGCGCCCGGCGCATGCGCCAAACTGCCTCCCGACGAAAAGACCCTGGGAGGGGATGACCATGAAAGCCTTCAAGCCGGCGCTTGCCGCCGCCGCTGTTCTGCTGGCCGCCGCCTTGGGCGTGCGCGCTCAGACCCCGGCCGCACCGCCCGCCGCCGCCGCCGCGCCCAAGCCGCCGATCGACTATTCCAATCCCGATACGTGGCTGTGCCGCCCGGGCAAGACGGGCGCCTGCACGGCGGACGAATCGGCCACCGAGATCGCGCCCGACGGCGGGACCCATCTGATGCCGTTCACCACCCGCCCGGCCAATCCTCCCTTTGACTGCTTCTACGTCTATCCGACGTCCTCGGAGGACACGACGGCCAACAGCGACATGATCCCAGGGCGCGAGATTGGCGTCACCACCTCGCAGTTCGGCCGCTACGGCGCCGTCTGCCGCCAGTACGCGCCGCTCTATCGTTCGGTCACCCTGGCCGCCCTGCGCGCCAATACGGCGGGCACGCCCATGGCCGCCGTTGATCGCCAGCTGAACTACAACGACGTCAGGGACGCCTGGAACTACTACCTGCAGCACGACAATAACGGCCGGCCCGTCCTGCTGGTCGGCCACAGCCAGGGTTCGGGCATCCTGACCCGCCTGGTGAAGGAAGAGATCGAAGGCAAGCCCGTCCAGGCGCGCATCGTCGCCGTCCACCAGCCTGGGACCACGGTCCTGGTCCCGCCGGGCAAGGATGTCGGCGGCACCTATCAGGTCATGCCGCTGTGCCGCCGCGCCGACCAGTTCGGCTGCATCGTGGTCTATTCCTCGTTCCGCTCGACCCTGCCGCCGTCGATCACGCCAGTCGCCCGCTTCGCCCACGCGGCCGGCGGCAATGTCGCGAGTTGCACCAATCCGGCGGCCCTGGCCGGGGGCAAGGCGCCGCTCGATCTCTATCAGGGCCGGGCCACGGTCCAGAACCCGAAGTTTCCGATCACCACGCCTTACGTCCGCCTGCCCGAGGCGATCACCGGCGAATGCGTGACGCGGGGTGAGTACACCTATCTGGAGATCACCGTTCAGCCCAACACCGATGGCCGCCAGGTGACGGTGACGGGCGATATCGGCAATCCGCCCGATCCCACCTGGGGCATGCACAATGGCGATCTGTCCCTGCCCATCGGCGACATGGTTAAATTGGCCCAGACCCAGTACGACGCCTGGGCGAGGGGGCATCGCTAGGGCGGGGGTGACCGCCTATAGGCATGACTCATGGTTAGGGTGGGACAACAGGTCATCGGTATTCGACCGAATGGCTGCGGCGCCGCCCTGCTGGAACTGTTCATAGGACATCACGCCGTCTTCCTGGCAGATGCCGCCTTGAGCCCGCACGGCCTTTAGAAAATCCGCTCTTTCCGCGTTGATTTGCGCCTGGGTTGGATGTTCGGGGCTGTAGGTGGTGACGAACTGATCCATCCTTGCGACTGAGGCCGTAAGTTCCCGCTGGAACGCCGCATCGCGGGTGACGTTGCAGGACTTACCGATTTCGAGAAGTTCGGAGTAAATCATCTGCACGCACATGACGGCATCCAGCCCATGATCCTCGCTACCCGCTTTGGCTGAACCAGCTGTCTCAGCGCCAGCGACGGGAGCGCAAATGAAGGTGCTGACCGTGAGGACACAGCATAGCGTGCGAACTGAGGACCGGGTCACAGGGAACATCATGAACCCCGGTCCGTGTTGGGATGATCTGACACCGCCTGCCGCGCGAACTACGCCACATAGCTCTCCTGCAGCAAGCCGTTCTCGCGCAGGAAGCTGGCGATGGACTCGTTGGTCGCGGTGCGGATCGGGCCATGCTGATCATCGCTGCGCAGGCGCTGATCGGCCATGGGTCCGAACAGGCGGGTCAGCAGGCCCGCCTTGACGATGGTCGGCTTGAAATAGGCCTTCAGGTCGGCGGTGATCCGGTTCGGATCGCCCGTGCCCCAGATCGCATCGCCCATCACGTCCAGCATGAAGGTGTTGCAGTTCTGGTATTTCCGCTCCCACGGGTTGGAGACCAGCGAATAGTCGGGATTGTGCAGCCCCTGGTAGTCGGGGCTGTCGATCACGGCCAACAGCTTGCGCTGAAAATCCACGGTCGGGATGATCACCGCCATGTCGTCGACGGTTGAGCCGCGGGTGAACTCGAACGGCCAGTCCTGCACCAGCCGGCTTTCGATTGTCGGCCAGGCTTTGCCATCGCCGGCGTAGAGGTTGTAGACCGCATAGCCGCTGGTCTGGGTCCCGTCCGCCGCGGTGATGGTGCGGTAAACCCAAAAGGCGCCGTGGGTGTAGGAAATGCCCTCGGGCAGCTGGTCGCGGGGCCGGCCGTCACGGAAGACCAGGGCGACATGGACGCCCCTGGCCGCCAGTTCGCGCATGCAGTCGGGCATGGCGCCCTGGCCGGGGAAAATCACCCGGTCGGCCTTGCGGATGAAGTCCGGGTCGGCCGAGATCACCACCTTGGCTTCCGGCGCCACTTTTTCCATTGCCTTGGCGG
>CAZJBC010000085.1:0-10279 GCA_964543805.1 uncultured Brevundimonas sp. | reverse complement strand
CACGACGCCCGCGATCATGAAGGGCAGCAGGTAGTGCAGCGAGTAGAAGCGGTTCAGCGTCGGCGCATCGACCGCGAAACCGCCCCACAGCCAGGTGGTGATCGCCTTGCCGACCAGGGGCAGGGCGCCGAACAGGCTGGTGATGACGACGGTGCCGTGGAAGCTCATCTGACCCCATGGCAGGGCGTAGCCCAGGAAGCCGGTGGCCATCATCAACAGGTAGATGATGCAGCCCAGGATCCACAGCACTTCGCGCGGGGCCTTGTAGGAGCCGTAGTAGAGGCCGCGCAGCATGTGGATGTAGACGGCGATGAAGAACATCGAGGCGCCGTTGGAGTGCAGGTAGCGCACCAGCCAGCCGTAGTTGACGTCGCGCATGATGTGCTCGACCGACTTGAAAGCCATAGTCGCGTTGGGAACATAATGCATCGCCAGGACAATGCCGGTGACGATCTGCATGCCCAGCATGAACGACAGGATGGCTCCGAAGGTCCACCAGTAGTTCAGGTTTCGCGGCGTCGGATAGTCAACAAAGCTGTCGTGAGCCAGCCGAAGGATCGGCAGGCGCGCATCCATCCAGCGGGTGAAGCCGTTCTTGGGCTGATAGGTCGAAGGTGATCCGCTCATGTTCCGCCCCTACCCGACCTTGATCTTGGTGTCTGACAGCACCGCGATATCCGGAACTTCCAGATTCAGCGGCGCCGGACCGGCGCGACGGCGGCCGGAGGTGTCGTACTGCGAGCCGTGGCAGTGGCAAAGCCAGCCGCCCCATTCGCCTTCGTTGAACACCGGCACGCAACCCAGGTGGGTGCAGACGCCGACGAGCACGAGGTATTGCGGCTTGCCCGGAACGTGGCGCTCAGCGTCGAGCGAGCGGACCTTGTCGCGGAAGTCGATGTGGTCGTCTTTGACGGCCGAAGCGATCTCGGCCTGGGTGCGATAGCGCACGAACAGAGGCTTGCCCCGCCACTTGATCGTCACGTGCCCGCCCTCGATTACCTTGGACAGGTCCACATCGATCGACGCCAGCGCCAGGGTGTCCCCGGACGGGTTCATCTGATCGACCAGCGGCCAGGCCAGCATGACGCCGGCTCCGCCTGCTGCGGCCAATGCGGCGATGTGAATGAAATCTCTGCGGTTCGGATCGTCCGAGCCTGTATGCGCCGCGGTGTCGGCCACCTTTGGTCCCCTTGGAAATCGGCCTCAATTGGCCGGTCTAGATACTGCCTGCGCAGGCCTTGCGATACCCCCGGCGGGAAGCTTGCGCACAGGTGCGCTGTAGCCTACCCCCCTGGAATCGGCAGCCTGAGCCGTTCCGTGGGGTTCGCTTAGAATGCGTCTGGCTCTTTTTCAACCAGACATTCCGCAAAACGTTGGCGCGGCCATTCGTCTCGCTGCTTGTTTGGGCACAACACTCGACGTGATCGAGCCGTGCGGGTTCCCGTTATCCGATAAATCCCTGCGCCGCGTCGCCATGGATTATGTCGATCAGGTCGACCTGGCGCACCATGATTCCTGGGCCGCTTTCCTCGCCCACCCGGCGCGGCAGGAGGGTCGGCTGGTGCTGTTCACCACCCGCGCGGCGCAGCCCTATATCGCCTTTGAATTCCAGCCTGGCGACACTTTGCTGTTCGGCCGCGAGAGCGCCGGGGTCCCGGATGATGTGCATGAAGCGTCCGACGCGCGGCTCTATATTCCGATCCGAGGACGGTCGCTGAATGTGACCAAGGCGGCCGCCATGGCCCTGGGCGAGGCCTTGCGGCAAACCGGCGGCTTTCCTTCCCCGGCCGATCGGGGTTTATAGCCGCCATGCCCTCTGAGACGCTTACCCTGCGACAAGACGCCGCCAAGGCCTGGTTCGATTCGCTGCGCGACCGGATCGTCGCCGCCTTCGAACAGCTGGAAGACGAAGCCCCGCCTGAGCTTTACCCCGGTCCGGCCGGCCAGTTCGAGCTGACGCCATGGGAGCGTCCAGCCGGCGGCGGCGGGGTCATGGGCATGCTGCGCGGCAGACTGTTCGAAAAATGCGGCGTCCATGTGAGCCGCGTGTCCGGTCCGGTCACCGAACAGATGGCCCAGGTCATGCCCGGCAAGGAAGGCCAGGCCTTTGTGGCCATGGGCATCAGCCTGATCGCCCACATGGCCAATCCACGCGTGCCGGCCGTGCACATGAACACCCGCTTTATCTGCGCCGGCGAGGACAGCTGGTTCGGCGGCGGCGCGGACCTGACGCCGTTGCTGGACATCCAGCGCAGCCAGGAAGCGCCCGACGCGCTGGCCTTTCACGCCGCCATGCAGGGCGCGTGCGATGCTCACGATCCGGAATGGGGCGCGAAATACCGCAAATGGTGCGACGAATATTTCTACCTGCCGCACCGGGCCGAACCGCGCGGCATTGGCGGGATCTTCTATGACCGGCACAACTCCGGCGATTACGAACGCGACTTTGCCTTCACCCGCGACGTCGGCGAAGCCTTCCTGGACATCTATCCTAAAATTGTGCGTCACCGCATGGATGAGCCCTGGACGCCCGCGGATCGCGAGGAACAGCTGATCCGCCGCGGCCGCTATGTGGAATACAATCTGCTCTACGACCGCGGCACGACCTTCGGCCTGAAGACCGGCGGCAATATCGAAAGCATCCTGTCGTCCATGCCGCCGGTGGTGAAGTGGCCTTGAATTTGGGCTAGACTGATATACATTTTGCATAAATGTATATCATTTGAGGTTTGGCCGTGCGCGTCGCGAAATGGGGCAATAGTCTGGCCGTCCGGCTGCCTTCGAAGCTGGTTCGCGCGATGTCGCTTGAAGATGGCGACGACGTGCACCTGGAAATCATCGACGCTGAAAGCCGCGTTGTAAGTATCGCCAAGGGCGCGCACCGTCAGCAATTGGTTGAAGGTCTGAAACAGTACGAAGGGCGGTTGCCCGCGGACTTCCGCTTCGACCGGGGCGAGGCGAATGAGCGGTAGGCCGTTCCTGGACAGCAACGCCCTGCTCTACCTCATCGGCGCCGATCCCGGAAAAGCTGCCAAGGCGCGCGACCTGATCGACGCCGGAGGCGTAGTGACCGTTCAGGTGCTGAACGAATTCACCAACGTCGCGCGCAGAAAACAGGCGCTGGACTGGGACGAGATCGAGGACATGCTCGATCGCATCAAGCAACTTTGCGAAGTTCACTCTATGACGCTCGTCACCCATGAAAATGCGGTCGGCCTTGCCCGGCGGCTGCAATACGGAATTTACGACGCCATGATCCTGGCTGCGGCGCTTGAGCACAACTGCGATCAAGTCCTGTCAGAGGACATGCAGGACGGACAGCGCATCGACCGGCGACTGACGATCCGCAATCCTTTCGCCTAGGCCCGCTTTCCAACAACTTCCGTCAGCCGTTTGAGCACCTTGCGCCGCTCGAGCGGGAAATCATTTTCCCGCCACCAGGCTTCCACCTGCCGCAGAACCTCGCCGACCATCGGCCCTTTGGGAACGCCCAGCGCCGCCACATCTTCGCCGCCGGCCGGCAACACGGGCTTCTTCCAGGCGGCCGCCAGGGTCAGCAAACGCGGACTGACCCGCCCGGACAGCCGAAGGCGGTCGGCGAAGGTCTGGGGCCCGATATCGTAGAGCATCCGCCGGGCCTCGACGTCGCTCATGGTCGCGCTCAGGGGCGTGCCCGGCGACAGGGCCGCGATCAGGCGCGCGCGCTGGGCGCCTGACAGGCGAAGGTTCTCGGCGATGACGCGGGCGGCATTGCCATCGTCCGGCAACAGGGCGGCCAGCCGCAGCAGTCCGTCCGAGCCTTCCTGGGCGACCAGGGCGTCGAGGCGCGCCAGATCCTGGGCCAGGGGCGCCACCTGCTCCAGCACGCCCGATTGCGCCATCAGGGCGACCGCAGGGCGGGGATCGGCGGCGTCCAGCAGCTTGAGCAGTTCCTTGGAGATGCGCTCGGCCGACAGGCGCTCCATACCGTCCTTCAGCGTCGCGCAGGCGGCCAGGGCGGCGGCGTCCGGCTCGCCGCGGCCATACCATGCGAAGAAGCGGAAGAAGCGCAGGATGCGAAGGTAGTCCTCGCGGATGCGGGTTTCCGGATCGCCGACAAACACCACCCGCCCGGCCAGAGCGTCGGCCACCCCCTCGCCTACCGGGTCAAACACCTGGCCCTCCAGGTCGGCGTAGAGGGCGTTGAAGCGGAAATCGCGACGTGCGGCGTCTTCCGCCCAGTCGTCGGTGAAGGCGACCGTGGCGTTGCGCCCGTCGGTGGTGACGTCGCGGCGCAGGGTGGTGACCTCGAACGGCTTGCCGGCGGCAATGGCGGTGACCGTGCCGTGGTCAAGGCCGGTGGGAACCGATTTCAGGCCGGCGGCGGTCAGGGCGGCGATGACCGCATCGGGGTGGAGGGTGGTGGCGATGTCCACATCGTCCACCGGCTTTTCCATCAGCGCGTTGCGGATGCAGCCGCCGACGAAACGAGCGCAGCCCGGCCCGCCCGCCGCCTCCAGCGCAGTCATGACGGCGCGCGTCTCGCCGGCCATCATCCAGTCCTGGGGCGGGAGTGTGCGGCTCATGACGCGGCCGGCCCCCGCGCCTTATCCAGCCGGTCGTGCAGGCCGCGCAGCATGCCGGCCGTGGCGCCCCAGATGTAATGGTCCTCATAGGACATGGCGTAGAAATACCGTTTGGGCCCGCCCCCGGTGGGCTCGCGATAGTGGCGCATGTGGTTGGCCGCATCCATCAGGAACTCAAACGGCGCTTCAAAGGCGGCGGCGACCTCGGCGGGATTGAGGGTCAGGGTAAAGCCCGGGCGGACGAAACCGACCACGGGGGTGACCACATAGCCGGTGATGGTCTCGTAGGGCGTCAGCTGGCCGGCCAGTTCGACGAAGGACCGGTCCAGCCCGACCTCCTCCTGCGCCTCGCGCAGGGCGGCGTCGGCGGCGGTCTCGCCGGCGTCGCAGCGCCCGCCCGGAAAGGCGATCTGGCCGGTATGTTTGCGCAGGGTCTCCGACCGGCGGGTGAGCAGCAGAGTCTCGGCGCCGGGATGCTCGATGATCGGAACCAGCACGGCGGCAGGCTTTAGAACGGACGGCGCCTCACCGCGCGCATCGGGATTGAGATCGTAGTCCGACTGGCCGGCGGGCGCGTGGACATCGGACAGGGAATCGAGCACGGCCCGCACCCGCGCGCGCAACGGCGTCATTGCACCGGCCCCACCGGAAACCACACGCCGTTCGAGGCGACATAGTAGCGGTGTCCCGCCTCGCCATCGCGAAGGGTGGCCATGCTGACCAGCTCGTAGAACACGGGCCGGGCGATCAGGGCTTCCAGCCCGCGCCGCACATGCAGATAGGGCCGCGGCTCGCCGGTGACCGCATCCATCTCGACGCGGATGGGGTTGTCCGGTCCGGCCTCGACCACGTCGCCGACATTGGTGGTGAAGGAAAGCGCTTCGCCCACGTGGTCAACGCGCACAGCGATGAAGGGCGCATCCTCGACGGTGATCTTCATCTTCTCGACGGGCGTGACCAGATAGACCCCGTCCGGATCCTTGCGCAGGACCGTGGAGAACAGGCGCACCAGAGCCTCGCGGCCGATGGGGGTTCCTTCGTGGAACCACAGGCCGTTCTTCCTGATGACGATGTCGATCTCGCCGCAGTTGGGCGGGTTCCACAGATGCACCGGCGGCAGTCCGCGCTTGCCCGCCGTCCTGGCCGCTTCCGTGACGTTCTCCAGACCCTTGAGGCTCATGGGGATCAGCTAAGCGCGATTGGGGGGATGTGCAAAGTGGGCGCGCGCCTGAGTATGCTGCTCCCCCGAACTATCCCCTGGTGACGGCGCCCTTGAGGCCGTCCGCCGCGCCAGACTTCAGCGCGCGTGTCAGCACCCGCCGCATGTCGACGGGACCCGGGAAGACGACCGCCTTGGGATCGACCGGCTTGAAGCCCGCCCGTTGAAAAAACGGCGCATCGCCGACGAGGATGACCAGGCCATGGCCCGCGTCCTTCGCGGCGGCGCACGCGGCCTCGACCAGGGCGATGCCCAGGCCCTTGTTGCGTTTCGAATCGGCGACCGCGAACGGGCCCAGCAAGACGGCGGCCTTATCGCCGACCTTGACCGGCCACATGCGCGCGCAGCCGACCACCGCGCCGCCTTCGCGCGCGACGACCGAGACGCCGGAGAGGTGCGAGTTTCCCTCGCGCAGCCGCTCGGCCGACTTGGCGTAGCGGCCGGGGCCGAAGGCCTGGTCGATTAGGGCCTCGACGGCGTCGAAATCGTCGGGCGCTTCGACGGTGATGGGGGGCAAGTCGGTCATGGAGGGCGCGCGATAGTGGCATGACGGGGCCGCGTCAATCTTGCCGCCAGGCCGTATTGCCGAAACGGGCAAATCCGTCGCATGGTCCGCGCCCCGATGACCGAATTCGCCAACGCCTCCGAAACCCGCCTGCTGCTGGCCCAGCGGTCCTACATGTTGTTCATCGGCGCGCGCTTCCTGGCGACCATGGGCGTTATGGTGCAGGCCACCACCATCGCCTGGCAGATCTACAACTTGGCGCGCCTGCAAGGGCTCGGGGTCAAACAGGCCTCCCTGCAGCTTGGCCTGGTGGGACTGATTCAGTTTCTACCGGTTCTCGGCCTGGTGCTGATTTCGGGCCACGCAGCCGATCATTACGACCGGCGCAAGATCATGGTTCTATCGCTGAGCGCGGACCTGGTCTCGACCCTGGTCCTGGCGGCGCTGGGATTCACCCACCCCATGATCTGGCCGATCTTCATGATCGCCGCAGCGTTCGGTTGCTCGCGCGCCTTTATCGGGCCGGCGGGCGGCGCGTTGGCGCCCATGCTGGTGCCGCGCGAGCTGATGCCGAGGGCTCTGGCCTGGAATTCCCTGTCCTGGCAGACGGCGACCATCATCGGCCCGGTGGTCGGCGGTGCGGTGCTAGCCCTGGCCGCCCGGCTGGGTTTCAACGATCATGCGGCCGGTTGGGCCTATGTCTCGTCGGCGGTGCTCTATGTGCTGTCAGTGGCGAGCCTGACGCTGATCCGGGGCAAGACGCGTCCCGACCGGCAAGAAGGATCTCGCTGGGAGATGATGAAGGAAGGCATGGCCTATGTGGCGGGCCAAAAGATCGTGCTGGGGGCCATTTCACTCGATCTGTTCGCCGTGCTTCTGGGCGGGGCGACCGCCCTGCTGCCGGTCTTCGCCGCCGATGTTCTGCCCCTGAGAGCGGACGAAAAGGCCCTGGCCTATGGCCTGTTGCGAGCCATGCCCGGCGTGGGGGCCGCCCTGGTGGCCTTCTATCTGGCCGGCCGCCCCGTCAAGCGGCGGGCGGGCCGGGCGATCTTTACGGGCGTGGCGATCTTCGGCGCGGCGACGGTGGTGTTCGGCCTGTCCAGATCGTTGCCGCTTTCAATGGTCGCCCTGGCGGTGCTGGGCGGGGCCGACATGCTGAGCGTCTATGTGCGCCAAACCCTGGTGCAGATCGTCACGCCGGACGCCATGCGCGGACGGGTGGCGGCGGTCTCCAGCCTGTTCATCGGCGCCTCTAACGAACTGGGCGAATTCGAGAGCGGGGTTGCCGCGCGGTTCCTCGGCCCGGTCGGCGCGGCGGTGTTCGGCGGGGTGGGCGCCCTGATCGTCACCGGCGCCTGGGCGAAGATGTTCCCGTCCCTGCGAAAGGCCGACCGGCTGTCGGCTGACTGAAGCTAAACCTTGGTGAAGTCCGGCGCCCGGCGCTCGGCGAAGGCGGCGAAGGCCTCGGCGGCCTCGGCGGTTTTCAGCCGCTCGGTGAACAGCTTGCCCTCCGCCTCCATGACGCGCTTGATCGTCTCGGTATCGCGCATCAGGCGCTTGGTGGCCATGACGGCGCCGAGCGGGCGCTTGGCCACGGCCTTGGCGGCGGCCAGGGCGGCCGCTTGCACCTCGGCGGCAGGCAGGGCCAGGTTGGCCAGGCCGATCTCGGCGGCGCGGTCGCCCAGCACCGCTTCGCCCAGGGCGAACATGGCGAAGGCGCGCGCATGACCGATGCGCTGGGGCAGCAGCAGGGAAGAGGCCGCCTCCGGCACCAGGCCCAGATTGACAAACGGCGTCGACAGCCGGGCGTCGTCGGCGACGAACACCAGGTCGCAGTGCAGCAGCATGGTCACCCCGATGCCCACCGCCAGTCCGGTGACGGCGGCGATCATGGGCTTTTCGGCCCGTCCCAAGGTGTCGATGAAGACGCTGCCGTAACGAGCGCCCTTGGCCTGGCCCGACGATACGGCCGCGAAATCAGACAGGTCGTTGCCGGCGGTGAACACCCCGCCCGACCCCTGCAGCAGGACGGCGCGGATGGTGGGATCGCCCTGCGCCTCCTCGACCGCTTCGGCCAGCCGGCGATACATGTCGTTGGTGAGCGCGTTCTTCTTTTCCGGCCGGTTCATGGTCAGAATCAGCACGCCCTCGTCGATGGCGATCGTGATGTGGTCGGTCATGGCGGGATCTCCTGGGATATCGGCCGAAGGTTTATCGGCGGACACATTGTCTGGTTTGTCGCCAAGGCCAAGCCATAACTTGACGCCCGGGCCGGGGAGGGCTTGAAGGGACGCCAGGGACTATAAAAATAATTCTTTGGGAGACGCTCGCCATGCGAGTTCTGATATCGGCTCTGATGGCGCTTAGCCTGGGCCTGTTCATTCTGGGCCAGGGCGCCAACGCCCAGACGCCCCCCGCCAAGGCTTCGTCCGCCGCGACGAAAGCTGCGGCTGGTCCGAGCCGGACGGTGATCGGGGCCGACAAATCGCCTGACGACCTGATCAAGATGCTCCAGCCCATGGTCGAACGCGCCAAGGGCGCCTGCACCATCACCAAGGCCCGTGTCGCCGGCGCCGCGGACAAGGACGATGTCTATGAAGTCGTCTGCTCGACCGGCGAAGGCCAGCTGATCAGCGCGGACGTACCGCAGACGCCGACCTCGCCGGTGTCGATCAGCCGCTGCATCGGTATTCAAAAGCCAGGCGCTCCGTCGGTCTGCTCTATGACGACCTATGAGCAGAACATGGCCCCGTTGATCGCCATGGCGTCCAAGGCGCCGAAGCCTTGCGCCACGACAGCCAACCAGCGCTTCGTCGGCGAGACCTCTGACCGGTCTTTTTATGTGGAATATGCCTGCGCTGACGGATCGGGCTTCATGCTGCAGGCTGACGCCAGCGGCGCTGTGAAGACCGAGGTTCCCTGCATGCAGGCCGGCCGGATTGCGGGCGGCTGCACCCTGACGGACGCCATGGCCGCCAGCGCACCGCAGCGCGCGGCCTATTCGGCCACCGCCAAGGCCGGCGGAACCGACTGCAACGTCTCCAACTTCGGTGTGTTCGACAAGACCGACGACCAGCCTTACGACGCGGTTGAAATCGCCTGCGACAACCGGCCGGCCGGGGCCGTGATCATGGCCAAGGACGGCTCGACCGCCGTGGTCAACTGCATCCGCGCCCGCGCCGAAGGCCTGCCCTGCCACCTCACCGCCGACGCCCTGGCCTTCCCGGCCCTGACCAAGGAACTTACCGATGCGCCGGGCGTGAAGCACTTCGCTGGTTGTGAAGTGAACGGCGCCCGGGCGATCGGACAGGGCCGCACCAGCACCTATGTCGAGGTGACCTGCGCCGACGGCACCCCGGGCCTGGTCCTGATCTATCCGCTGGGCAAGAAGGATCCGTCCGACATTGTCGCCTGTTCGCAGGCCGGCGGGTTCGGCGGCTGCCGGATGGCGGCCAACCAGCCCAAGACCTAGTCACGACCGGAGCCGAACGAGCCCGCCGGCGCCATTTGGCCCGGCGGGCTTTTTCTAGGACTGGACCTTGAGCGCGCGCCGCGCCGCCAGGGCATAGTCGATACCTGTCCAGGCGGTGACGATGGCGGCAAGCCACAACAGCACGCCCGACGCGCCGGCATAGCCGGACAGCTGCGACCAACTGGGGTGGTCCGACCAGGCGGATCGCGCCGCTACGGCCAGATAGGCGCCCAGAGCGATGAGCTGCAGAGTCGTCTTGGTCTTGGCCAGGAAGGTGACCGGCAGCTTGATCCCCTTTGGCGCCAGCACCTCGCGCAAGGCCGAGACGGAGAATTCGCGAAACAGGATGATCGCGCCGGGAACCAGAACGCCCGGCAGGTTCAGGCCAAGCAGGCCCAGGATCGCGCCACAGACCAGAATCTTGTCGGCGATGGGATCGAGGATCGCGCCGGCCACCGACACTACGCCCCATCGGCGCGCCAGCATGCCGTCGAAGAAGTCTGTGACGGCGGCGACCA
>CAZJBC010000084.1:3821-10283 GCA_964543805.1 uncultured Brevundimonas sp. | reverse complement strand
ACGTTGACGTCGGCGCGCAGGTTGCCCTTTTCCATGTCGCCGTCGCAGGCGCCGATGTAGCGCAGGATGGTGCGGATCTTCTTCACATAAGCCGAGGCTTCCGCCGCGCAGCGCATGTCGGGCTTGGAGACGATCTCCATCAGCGCGGTGCCGGCGCGGTTCAGGTCGACATAGGTAAAGTTCGGATCCTGGTCGTGCAGGCTCTTGCCCGCGTCCTGTTCCAGGTGCAGCCGCTCGACGCCGACGACAAAGGTCGTGCCGTCATCCCGCTCGACCTCGACCTCGCCCTCGCCGACGATCGGGTCCTTGAACTGGCTGATCTGATAGCCCTGGGGCAGATCGGGATAAAAGTAGTTCTTGCGGTCGAAGCGGGACTTCAGATTGATCTGGGCGTTCAGACCCAGGCCCGCACGGACCGCCTGTTCGACGCAATAGCCGTTTATCACCGGCAGCATGCCGGGCATGGCCGCGTCCACCAGACTGACCTGCTCATTGGGCCCGGCGCCGAATCCCACGGCCGCGCCGGAGAACAGCTTGGCCTTGGAGGCGACCTGGGCGTGGATCTCCAGCCCCAGGACGATTTCCCACTGGCCGGTGCGCCCTTCGATCAGCTTGTCATTCGTTTGCGTCATAGGGCGAGCTATATACGCGGTCACGATCTCGGGGAAATAGGCCGCCTGCGACAATCCGCAACGCGAGTTGAACGATAAACGATAAACAAACCACTTGAATGACGTTGGGGAAACCCATTAGGTCGCAAGCCAGCAACAATGATCCGGCCACCCGGTCGGGAATGAAGGAAACTCGCCATGCTTAAGATCGTCGCTCCCGCCGCCGCCGTGCTTGGCCTTTTCGCCGCCACCGCCGCTTTCGCCCAAACCCCCGCAGCCGTGGCCGCGCCGGCCGCCGCGCCCACGGTCGGCACGGTAACCACGACAACCACGACGACGACCACCACGCCCGTCTCGACGGCCGGCGCCGCCAAGCATTTCACCTCGGCCTCGTCGCTGGTGGACATCATGAACAACCCGGCCGCCAAGGCGGCCATGGCCAAGACCCTTCCCGACCTGATCCCGATCCTGGAAATGTTCCTCGACCAGATCCCGCCGGAAGCCACGCTCGACGGCCTGCCCGACCTGTCCATGGGCATGGTGACGCCCGACCAGGTCAAGACGATCGATGCCGACCTGCGCAAAATCTAAGGAGATCCTGACATGAAGACCCTTGCCCTCGGTATTCTCGCCATCGGCATGATCGCGGCCTCGTCGGCCATGGCCCAGGCTCCGGCCGCAGCCACCGGCGCGCCCGCGCCTACCCCGGCGGTGTCCACTTCCGCCCCGCCGGCGGCCACGCCGGTCTCGGCGCCGTCAGCCACTTCGGGCGCGGCCAAAAAGTTCTCGTCAGCCTCGACCCTCGTCGATGTGATGAACAATCCGGCCGCCAAGGCCGTGCTGGGCAAAATCCTGCCTGACGCCATCCCGGTGCTGGAAATGTTCATCGACCAGATCCCGCCGGAAACGACGGTGAAAGACCTGCCCGACCTGTCCATGGGCATGGTGACCGACGATCAGGTCAAACAAATCAACGACGAGCTGGTCAAGATCTAGACCCGCCGTTCGGCAAGACATGAGGGCCCGCGGCGCATATCGCGCCGCGGGCCTTATCTGTCTTACCCGCCTTTTTCCGCGGGCCTTGTGCTCCTATAAGACATGCGCCTCACCGGCCCGGTGAGTCCCGCATGTTCCGCCACGGAAAGGCCCGCCGATCTTGACCATCTATCCGGTGATCATGTGCGGCGGATCAGGCACGAGGCTTTGGCCTGCCTCGAGTCCCGGCCGGCCCAAGCAGTTCATCCCGCTGATCGGCGAGCGCTCCAGCTTCCAGAACACCGTCCTGCGCGCCGCCGCGATTCAAGGCGTCGGCCCGCCCGTCATCATCGCCGGCGTCGCCCATCGCGCTGACCTGGAAAGCCAGCTGGCCGAGCTGGGCGTCGCCGCAACCCTGATCCTTGAGCCGGAAGCCCGCGACTCCAGCGCCGCCATGGCCGCCGCCGCCTTCTGGATCGCGGCGCGCGACCCCGACGCGGTCGCCGTCTTCCTGTCCGCCGACCATCACGTGCCGGACGCGGCCGCCTTCGCGCAAGCCGTCGGTCACGCCGTAGCTGGCGCCCGGGCGGGCCGAATCGTCACCCTGGGCCTGACGCCCGCCTACCCAGCCACGGCCTTCGGCTACATCCGCCCGGCCGATGGCGAAGGCCCGGTCAAAGCGGTCGCCGCTTTCGTTGAAAAGCCGGACGCCGAAACCGCCGCGCGGTACGTGGCGCAAGGCTATCTGTGGAACACCGGCAACTTCATCACGGCGGCCGCAACCCTGCTGGCCGAACTCGACCGCTTCGCTCCCGACGTGGCCGTGGCGGCACGCGAGGCGGTGGCGGGCGCAGCGTCGGACGGGACCGTCCTGACCCTGAGCGAGGCCTTCCGCGAGGCGCCGAAGATCTCCATCGACTATGCGGTGATGGAAAAGACCAACCGCGCGTCGGTGACGCCTTCGACCTTTGACTGGATCGACATCGGCGCCTGGGACACGGTGCACGCCGCCCTGCCGAAGGATGGTCATGACAACGCGGGCGCGGCCCTGTTCGTCGAGGCGGCCGGCAACCTGGTGCGCGCGCCGCAAGGCTGGGACGTGGCCGTGGTCGGCGTCGATGGCCTGGCCGTTATTGTCGAGGACGGCGCGGTGCTGGTCGCGGGCCTGGCCAATAGCCAGAAGGTCAAAATCGCCGGAGAGGCGTTCAAGGCCGCTGGGCCAAAGCCGGCTTTCGCCACCCTGGATCAGGCGCGCGGCTGGTACGCGCGCTGGATGGGGACGGCCGTTCTGCCGCTGTGGTCCACCCTGGGCGTTGATCAGGACAAAGGCGGGTTCCGCGAGGTTCTGCTGTTTGACAATACCGAGCCGCCCCGCCGCGCCCGGGTCCAGCCGCGTCAGGCCTGGTCCTTCGCCATGGCCGGCCGGAAGGGCTGGCCCGGTCCATGGCGCGGCGCGGTCGACCAGGCGCTGAACGCCTTTGAGAAGCACTATCGCCGCCCGGACGGCTTGTTCCGCACCCTGGTCACAGCCGACGGCAAGGTCATCAATGACAAGGCGCGCCTCTACGATCAGGCCTTCGCCCTGCTGGCCTGGTCGGCGACGGGGGACGAGGACAAGGCCCTGGCCCTGGCGGCTCGGCTGGACGGCTGGCGGCATCCGGCGGGCGGCTGGCGCGAGACCGGCGATCAGCCCTTTCTGTCAAATCCGCACATGCACCTGCTGGAGGCCGCCCTGGCCTGGGCAGCGCGCAGCCAAAACCCCGTCTGGCCGTCCATGGCCGCCGAGATCGCCGAGCTGGCCCTGAACCGATTCATCGACCCCGCGAGCGGCGCTCTGCGCGAGGTTTTCGACGCCGGCTGGACGCCAGCGCCTGGCGAGGACGGACGCATAGTCTCGCCCGGTCACCAGTTCGAATGGGCGCACCTGCTCAAGACCTGGGGCGAAGCCCACGCGTCACCGGCGACCGTGAAGGCTGCGCAGCGTCTGTTCGAAGTTGGCCTGGCCGGCGTGGATGCGGCGCGCAGGGTCGTCGTCGACGAACTGTGGGATGATCTGACGGTCCGGGAAGCCGCCGCCCGGCTGTGGCCCCAGGCCGAATATCTGAAGGCCGCCATCGCTTTTGGCGAAGAGGCCCACGCCCTGGCGGCCATCAACGCCATCCACCGCTATCTGCATCCCGAGGTTCACGGCGTCTGGTTCGACTGCATGACCTCCGACGGCCATATCGTCAAAGGCCCGCCGCCCGCCAGTACATTGTACCATCTGGTCGGCGTTTGGCTGGCACTGTGCGGAACCGGCCCAGTCTGATCAGCCGGCGGCGATTTCCTTCATGGAAACAGCGAGATCGGCCAGACGAACCGGGTCGACGTCCATCCGTTTGCCGATCATCTGCCGACCGCCCATGAACTCGGCCGCCGCATTGACCGCCTCGACCGCGACCAGGCGTCTTCCCGCCAGATGGAAGACGGCGAAGCTGGCCTTGTCTGGATCGCCCCGCACCACCAGCCTGTCGGCGTCGAACGGCACGCCGGCGATCTGCAGTTTGAGATCGTACTGATCGGACCAGAACCAGGGCGTCTCCGGCGCCGGCGGCGGCCGGCCGGTAATTGCGCACGCCGCCTGCTTGGCCTGTTCCAGGGCGTTGGGCACGCTCTCCAGCCGCATGGCCCGGCCGTACAGCGGCAAGGGCCGGTGGGTGACATCTCCGATCGCGAAGATGGCCGGGTCCGAGGTGCGGGCTTCCAGGTCCACCACCACCCCATCGGCGCAGGCCAGGCCCGCCTCGCGCGCCAGGGCGATATTGGGCGCCGCCCCGATCCCGACCAGGGCCACGTCGCAGGGCTGAACTTCGCCGCCAAGGGCGACGCCGGTGACCACATGTTCGCCCTTGAAGCCCGTCACCGACGCCCCGATCACAATCTGTACGCCGCGCGCCCGATGATAGGCCTCGAAGAATGTGGACAGGGCGGGAGACGCCACGCGCGCCAGCACCCGAGCCTCGCGTTCGATGACTACCACTTCGCAACCCAGAGCCCGGGCTGAGGCGGCAACCTCCAGCCCGACATAGCCGCCGCCGACGACCGCCAGCCGGCGGCCCGGCTTCAGCGCCGCCTTCAGGGCGTCGGCGTCCGCCGCCGTGCGCAGGTAAAGCACACCCCGCAGCCGGCTCCCCGGCGCCTGCAGATGGCGCGGGCCGGCGCCCGTCGCCAGGATCAGATTGTCGTAGGGCTCGATCCGGCCGTCGGCGAAGGTGACGGTTTTTGCCGTCCGATCGATGGAATTGGCCACGGTCTTCAGGCGCAGGTCGATGCCATGTTCGGCGTAGAATTCGACCGGGCGCAGCGACAGGCTCTCGCCATCGGCCTCACCCTTCAGCCAGGCCTTGGAAAGCGGCGGCCTCTGGTAGGGGGCGAGCGGCTCGTCCCCGGCCAGAACGATCCCGCCTTCGAACCCATACTGGCGAAGCAGCGCCGCCGCCGTCCCTCCGGCATGGCCCGCGCCGACGATTACCACTCTTGATGACATGACGGCACCCGAGAGACGCCGTTCTTAGCCGCCGCGCCCAGTTGCCGCTAGACCACGCGGCGCCGGTCATGCTCTACAGTCCTCAAAGGGCCCGCAAAGGGCTCCGGTTCAAGGTATTTAGGGAGCGCTACGCGTATGAAGGCCGCCGTTCTGCGAGAAGTCGGAAAGCCCCTCGAAATCGAGGAAGTGCAGATCTCCAAACCCGGTCCGCACGAGGTGCTGATCCGCACCGTGGCGGCGGGCGTCTGCCACTCGGACCTGCACTTTGTCGAAGGCTCCTACCCCTTCGCCATGCCGGTCGTGCTGGGTCACGAAAGCGCCGGCGTCGTCGAACAGGTCGGCTCCGAAGTGCGCACGGTGAAGGTCGGCGACCACGTGATCACCTGCCTGTCGGCCTATTGCGGCCACTGCGACCAGTGCCTGACCGGCCACATGAGCCTGTGCGTCAGCCCCGAGACCAAGCGCGGCGACGGCGATGAGCCCCGGCTGGCGCAGGCCATGGGCGTCATGAACCAGTTCCTGAACCTGTCGTCCTTCGCCGAATACATGCTGATCCACGAGCACGCCTGCGTGTCGATCCGCAAGGACATGCCGCTGGACCGCGCCGCCCTTATCGGGTGCGCCGTGACCACGGGCGTCGGCGCGGTCATCCACACCTCAAACGTGCGGCCCGGCGAGACCGTGGCGGTCATCGGCTGCGGCGGCGTTGGCCTTGCCGCCATCAACGGCGCGGCGATCGCGGGCGCAGGGCGCATAATCGCCATCGACACGGTTCCGGAAAAGCTGGAGATGGCCAAGCATTTTGGCGCGACCGACGTGGTCAACGCCAATGACGGCGATCCAGCCAAGCAGGTCGCCCAGCTGACCAGCGGCGGGGTGCACCACAGCTTCGAAGCCGTGGGCCTCAAGGCTACCGCCGAACAGTCCTTCCGCATGATCCGCCGCGGCGGCACCGCCAACATCATCGGCATGATCCCGGTGGGCGTATCGATCGAGCTGCGCGGCGTCGATTTCCTGGGCGAAAAACGCATCCAGGGCTCGCAGATGGGCTCCAACCGCTTCCCGGTAGACATGCCGCGGTTCGTGGATTTCTACATGGCCGGCAAGCTGAAGCTCGACGACATGATCAGCCGCCGCATCAAGCTGTCCCAGGTCAACGAAGCCTTCGCCGAAATGAAGACCGGCAAGGTGGCGCGCTCGGTCATCGTTTTCGATCAGTAGGGCCCGCAAGGGACCGGCCGATACGGGCTGCTCCTTGCCCCGGCTCTCAACCTGTTCCGACAGCCAACCTTGTCATATAGTACGCTGCGTACTATACGTAGCGTATGACATTCTCGACGCTCGATGCGC
>CAZJBC010000084.1:0-3811 GCA_964543805.1 uncultured Brevundimonas sp. | reverse complement strand
TCCAGGCAACGCCGTTGGGGATCTTCAGCGACAGTCCGGGCGCCATCTATCCGGCTCTGGCCAGGCTGGAAGCGCGAGGATTGCTGGCCAGCGCCGCGCCCGCCGGCGGGCGCCGCCGGCGGGTCTATGAACAGACGTCTGAAGGAAAACTTGCCTTGCGCGACTGGCTGGCGGCGCCGATCGACGCCGGCATGGCCGACCGCAGACCCCAGGACCTGGACCTGCGCTATGTGCTGGTCGCCAACACCCTAGGGCGGCCTCAGGCTGACAGGTTCCTGCGCGAACTTGGCGACTTTTACACGGCCCGGCTGGCGGAAATCGAGACCTATCGCAAAGGCGCCGGCGCGGCCCTGGACGCAGCCTCCCTGGCCGTGGTCGATCTGGGCCTGCGTTTGATCCGAACGCGCCTGGACTGGAGCCAGCAAGCCTTGACCGGGCAGACGGGCGAGCTATGAAATCCGTCACGGTTCGAGCCTTCGCCGTCGCCGTCCTGTCAATGGTCTGTACCGTGAGTGCAGCGGCCGGCCACGCGCATACCCCCTTTCGCCGGGTTCCGGCCCCTGGCGTTCGCCACTACCAATACACCGTTGTCCAGACTGCGGATGGCAAGGTCCAGAGCGCGTACCGGACCGCGTTCGATCTGCGCGCCGGCCGCTCCGGTGCGGTCTTGGCCGTGATTACCAAGGCCGAAGAGGGCGACGGCGCGGCCTGGAAGACCGTCAGCGCGGAGGCCGCCTGTCGCCGGGCCATGAATGCGCCGGCGGGCGGGCTCGCCACCGTCAAGCTTTGGCCAATAACGCCGGAGGCGGCGCGCAGCCTGGGCCCGTCTTTCCTGGACGCCTGCGCGCCGGGCGGAGTGTTCTTCCCGCTGACGGATATTCTCAACACCGTGGTGATCACAGCCTCGGACGGGTTCAATGTCGGCGCGCTGAAGGCGGCCGGCGACAGCGCCGCCTTTCCCGGATTCTCCGCCAGCTTCGAGCGGGACGGTCAGGCGATGAAGGAGACGGCCGATGGCGGGCAGGTGCGGCTCGTCTCGCTGGACAGGGGCCGCGCCGTCATCGACTGGGCGCCCAACGCCGCCGTTATCGATCTTGATCAGACCTCTCCCGACGGACAGCCGCTGCATCTGCACGGCACGGAACACTGGGCGTTTAGGCTGGAGCTGGAGGCGCGCACGGGCGTGCTGCTGAGGGCCGAGACGCTCTACGATGATCTGGAGCTAAGGCCGCGCCTGGTCGGCATGCCCGAGGATCAGACGCCTCTGTTGAAGATCACCCGCATGGTGAAGTTCGAGCGGGCGAAGTGAAAGCCGACAAGGTGGCCCGTTACGTCATTGTAGTCGGTCAATAAAGATCCATCCGGTACCGCCGCTTCTGCCGCTCGCCGCGCGGGTAGTAGCGGCTGTCCTTCGGCAGATCGATGGTGTCGACATAGGTCGCGCCGAGCCGTTCGATGGTGCGGACGGAGGCGGTATTGTCGGGGTTGCAGGATATCCAGACGGTCGTCAGCCCCCTGCCCCGGGCGATCGGCAGGACGAGGCGGCAGGCGGCCTCCGCATAGTGATGACCCTGGTGTTCCGGCTTCACGCGATAGCCGATGTGGCCGATGTAGGCGAGGATCCAGGGCTTGTCTTCGAGCCGCAGGCTGACGTGGCCGACGGCCTGGCCGTCCACCATCATGTCATAGATCTCGGCCGCCGCGTTCCAGGGCGACTCCGTGGCGGTCATTGATTTCTGAAGAACCAGTTCCATGCAAAAGCCCCCGGCGCGGATCGTCGCGCCGGGGGCTCTGCAATTCAAGTCTGGTCGCGGCCTAGAAGCGCCGGGCAAGGCCCGCCGACATCACCCAGGGATCGAGACTGACGTGGGCGTGCAGATCGCCCGGCCCGGCCAGATGGGTGTGGGCGGTCGAGCCGAAATAAGCCTTCTTGACGTCCAGGTTCAGGCTCCAGGGCCCCTGGATGACAATGTCCGCGCCGGCCTGGAGCGCCACGCTTGCGCCGTTGCCGATGTCGAAATGGCTGAAGGGCGCGATGTTCCGCTTGTTGTAGAACAGCATGTAATTGACGCCCGCGCCGACGTAGGGGCTGACCCTCTGGTCCGGCGCAAAATGGTATTGCACCGTAACGACCGGCGGCAGAACCCAGGTGCTGGCGACCGGGGTGTTGGTCGCATAGACGGTGTGCTTGGTCGTGCCCAGGATCGCTTCGACCGCGACGTGATCGGTCAGGAAATAGCTGAAGCCCAGGGTCGGCTCGGTGCTGGAGCCGACGTTGGCGTTGAGGCCGGTGTCAACATTGCCACTGGTCAGGATGGGATCGCCCGCGACGGGATCAACGTCGGTGACGCGCGCGGCGACGATCCAGGTTCCCTTGTGCTTGGTGACAAAGTCTGCGGCGTGGGCGCCGCCGGCGAGGCCGGCGATGAGCAGGCCCGTGGCCAGGCCGGCGAAAAGATGCTTTTTCATAAGGTATCCCCTGATGGATCGAGACTGATAGACCGATGGGAATATGAGCACCGTTCAGATCGATTTGACCTTGATGTGAAACAAGCTTTGCCCTGCCGTCGCGCCTTTTGCGGGAAAGGATGACGAACGGGGCCCGGACCGCTAATCAGGTGGGATGCGCACCGACACCCCCCAGCCGATCCGGCTCTCCGACTATCGCCCGCCCAATTTTCTGATCGATGAGGTCAAGCTGGACTTCAGCCTTGAGCCGCACACAACGCGGGTGAAGGCGGTGCTGTCGATCCGTCGCGAAGGTGCGGCCGGCGAGCCTTTGGTGCTGGACGGGGCCCGGCTGAAGCTGATCTCGGTGTCGATCAACGGCTCCAGCCGCTCGGCCAACGAATACATGCTGGATGACGAGACCCTGACCATTCCGGACGTGCCGGATGTCTTCACCCTGGAGACCGAGGTCGAGATCGATCCCGAAAACAACAAGGCGCTGGAAGGCCTCTACATGTCGGGCGGCCGGTTCTGCACCCAGTGCGAGGCGGAGGGGTTCCGCAAGATCACCTACTACCTCGACCGGCCCGACGTGCTGTCGCGTTTTACCGTGCGCATCGAGGCGCCGACACGGTTTGAGCGCCTGCTGTCGAACGGCAACCTGGTCGAAGCCGGCCCCGCCGGCGCGGGCCGCCACTTTGCTCTGTGGAACGATCCCTTCCCCAAGCCCGCCTATCTGTTCGCCCTGGTGGGCGGCGAGCTGGACGTGCTGGAGGACGACTTTGTCACCATGACCGGCCGCAAGGTCGAGCTGAAGATCTATGTCGACCCCGGATTTTCCCCACGCGCCGCCTACGCCATGGACGCCCTGAAGCGGTCGATGAAGTGGGACGAAGAGGTGTTCGGCCGCGAGTACGACCTGGACCTGTTCATGATCGTCGCCGTGCGCGACTTCAACTTCGGGGCCATGGAGAACAAGGGGCTGAATATATTCAACTCTTCACTCCTGCTCGCCGATCCGGCGACCGCCACCGATTTTGACTACGAGCGGATCGAAGGCGTCATCGCCCACGAATATTTCCACAACTGGACGGGCGATCGGATCACTTGCCGCGACTGGTTCCAGCTGTGCCTGAAGGAAGGCCTGACGGTGTTCCGCGACCAGAGCTTCTCGGCCGACATGCGCGGAGCGGCGGTGCAGCGGATCAAGGACGTGAAGGCCCTGCGCGGACGCCAGTTCGCCGAGGACGCAGGCCCCCTCGCCCACCCGGTGCGCCCCACCAGCTTCATTAAGATCGACAACTTCTACACGGCCACGGTCTACGACAAGGGCGCCGAGGTCATCCGTATGCTGAAGACCCTG
>CAZJBC010000083.1:0-10285 GCA_964543805.1 uncultured Brevundimonas sp. | reverse complement strand
GACGCCGACGTCGACGGCGCCCACATCCGCACCCTGCTGCTCACCTTCTTCTACCGGCAGATGCCCGAGGTGATCGAGCGCGGCTATCTCTATATTGCCCAGCCGCCGCTCTATAAGGCGTCCAAGGGCAAGTCCTCTCGCTACCTGAAGGATGATCCGGAAATGGAAGCCTTCCTGGTCGACGAGGGGGTCGATGGGGCCCAGCTCGATCTTTCCACCGGCGAGCGGCTGATCGGCGCCGACCTGCGCGCCCTGGTGATTTCCGCCCGCTCGGCCCGGGCCAATATCGACCGCCTCATCGCCCGCGCGCCGGCCTTCGCCATCGAACAGGCGGCCATCGCCGGCCTGTTCAGTGACAAGCCCGATCCACAAGCCGCCGCCGCCCGCATGACCCTCTACAACGAGGAGGGCGACCTGCCCTGGACCGGCGAGCGCGGCCAGCATGGCTATGTCTTCGTCCGCTCGCGCCGCGGCGTGCAGGAACAGGTGGTGCTGGAAGACGCCCTGATCGCCGCCGCCGACGCGCGCCGCCTGGCCGAACGCGCCAAGGCCCTGGCCGCCACCTTCTCTGGCAATGCGACGTTCACCCGCAAGGACAAGACGAGCGTTGTCCGCGGCCCCCTCGATCTGGTCAACGCCGTGCTCGACGCCGGCCGCAAGGGCCTGTCGATCCAGCGCTACAAAGGCCTCGGCGAAATGAACCCCGAGCAACTGTGGGAAACCACGCTGGACGCCCAGGCCCGCACCTTGCTCCAGGTCAAGGTCAAGCACGCCGACGACGCCGACGACATGTTCTCCCGCCTGATGGGCGAACTGGTCGAGCCCCGCCGCGAGTTTATCCAGGACAATGCCCTGGACGCCGAGGTGGATGCCTAGTTCCCCCGTTTACGGGGGAGTGGGTCCCGCCCGCGTAGCGGGTGGGGTGGGGGCGAGCCGCCTTCAGTTCTCCCGCACCACCTTGAGCACCGCCTCGCCGTAGCGTTCCAGCTTGCCGGCGCCGACGCCGCCGATGGGGGCGAGCGCGTCCAGGCTCCCCGGCCGACGCGCCGCGATATCCGCCAGGGTCTTGTCGTGGAAGATGACGTAGGGCGGCACGGCCTGTTCCACCGCCTCGCCTTTGCGCCAGGCGCGCAGGGCCTCGAACAGGGCGGCCGCTTCCGGCGGCAGGGCGGCCATAGCCTCGCGGGTGCGTTTTCGCGGGCGGCCTGATCGCGTTGAACCGTCGTGGGCCTCGAGGTGTTCGCGCAGCGCTACCCGCCGCTCGCCGCGATAGACGGCTCGCACGGCGTCGGCGTCGCCCAGGCCAATGAGCGGGCGGCCATCGTTGGGGTCCTCGACCAGCAGGCCTTCCAGCAGCAGGCCATCGACCAGATCGCGCCAGCCCTTGGGGCTGAAATCGGCGCCGATGCCCCAGGTGGACAGGCCGGTCTCCCATTCGGAGGGCTCTTTCGTCTTGCCCATCAGGTGATCGACGATCCGCGCCCGCCCGAACCGGCCGCCCAGGCGGTGGACGGCGGCCAGGGCCTTTTGCGCGGCCTGCGTGGCGTCGACGCTTTTCGGCGGCTCCAGGCAGATGTCGCAGACGCCGCAGACCTCGACCTTTTCCTCGCCGAAATAACGGCGCACGGCGGCGGCGCGGCAGGTGGCGCCATCCAGCATGGCGTAGAGCTGGCGGGCCTTGCGCATCTGCACCTGTTTGACCTCAGGCCCCATCTCGCGGCTGTCGATGCGCCGCAGCGCCCAGGCCAGGTCGGCGGAGGAATAGAGGGTGATCCCGTCGGCCGGCGCACCGTCACGCCCGGCCCGGCCGATCTCCTGCCAATAGGCCTCGATGGCCGCCGGCGGGTCGGCGTGGATGACGAAGCGCACGTCGGGTTTGTCGATGCCCATGCCAAAGGCGATGGTGGCGACCATGACCGCCGCGTCGGCCTCGAGGAATTCCTCCAGCCTCTGGGCCCGGACGCCCTTGTCCAGGCCGGCGTGGTAGCTAAGCGCGGCGATCCCTTCGCTCCGCAGCGCCTCGGCCAGTTCGTCGGCCCCGTCGCGCGAGCCGGCGTAGACAATCCCCGAGGTGTTGGCCCGGGCCTTGACCAGTTCGATCACCCGCGCCCGGCCGCGCCCGGTCTTGCGTTCGGCCGACAGGGCCAGTTCGGGACGGGCAAAGCTGTCGACGAACTCGGCGGCCTCGCCCAGACGCAGCTCGGCGCGGATGTCGGCGCGGGTTCGCGCATCGGCCGTGGCGGTGACCGCCAGGCGCGGCACATCGGGAAAGATCTCTGCCAGCCGCCCAAGGCTGCGATAGTCGGGGCGGAAATCATGGCCCCACTGGCTGACGCAGTGGGCCTCGTCGATAGCGATAAGGGCCAGATCCATGCGCGACAGCCGCTCCAGCATGACCGGCTGCATGAGGCCCTCGGGCGAGAGGTAGAGCATATCCAGTTCGCCGCCCGCCAGCCGGCCCAGGATATCGTCACGCTCCCAGGGCGCGGCGGTGGAATCCAGCCGCTCGGCCGCGACGCCGGACTGCTGCAGGGCCGCCACCTGGTCGCTCATCAGAGCGATCAGCGGCGAGATCACCAATCCCAGGCCCGGGCGCACGATGGAGGGGATCTGGTAGCACAGGCTCTTGCCGCCGCCGGTGGGCAGGACGGCGATAGCTGAGCGCCCGGCCAGCACTTCGTCCACCACGCCGGCCTGCAGACCGCGGAAATCGGCGTGGCCGAACACCCGGCGCAGGACCTCGCGGGCGGCGGACAGATCTGCCCCCGCAGGCCTCACTCGGCGATTTTCCAGCCCTTGGACAGCATGCAGGAATCGCGCACGGCCTTGTAGACGTCGTCCATCGTCAGACCATGAATGTCGCCGTTCTGGATCTGCCGGGCCATGGCCGCGGCCGGGCCGTAGCGGGCGTCGGTGCTCAGCGACTGCAGATCGACATTGTCGGCGTCCCGCTGACAGGCCGCCAGATCGCTCTTTAGATTGGCGTCCGTGCGCGGCGCCCACTGGGTGTCGGGCGTTGGCGTGGCGCAGCCGGCCAGGGCGAGGCAGACAAGGAGGATCGGATATTTCATGGTGAAGGTTCTAATGCGCGAAAACGGCTGAGTCATGGCCCAAAAGCCGGCGCCGCGCCGTCTTGCCGCCCTTTTCAGCAGGCATTTGAAACCTCCCGCTAGCTGGCGCCCGCAGACAGGGTTAAACCGGCGGTAATCCATCGGGCACATGGGTAGGTCATGACAACAGACAGGGGTCCTCCGGCGAAGGGAAAGGGCGGCCGATCCGGCCCGCGCCCCGAACGCACCCCGCTGCAAAAGGTGGTCTACTGGACCCTGGTGGCCGGCGTCTGGGGCATGATCTTCGTGGTCGCCGTCCTGTTCGTCTTCGCCTTCGACCTGCCGGACACCTCGAAGCTTTACGACACCACCACCCAGCCGTCGGTTTCCTATCTCGACCGCTCGGGCCTGGAGCTGGCCGTGCGCGGCAGCCGCTACGCGCCTCCAGTGGATATCGACAAGCTGCCCGAATACGTCCCCGACGCCTTCATCGCCATTGAGGACCGCCAGTTCTATCACCACTTCGGTTTCAACCCCTGGGGCATCGTCCGCTCTCAGGTCTACAACATGCTGCATCATGGTCAGAAGGTGCCCTTGCGCGGCGGCTCGACCATCACCCAGCAGCTGGCTCGCGAGCTGTTCCTGACCAACAAACAAACCTACAGCCGCAAGATCCAGGAGCTGGAGCTGGCGGTGCTGCTGGAGATCAAGTTCTCCAAGAAGCAGATCCTGGCCCTCTATCTGAACCGCGAGGATTTCGGCTCCGGCGCCTATGGCATCGAGGCGGCCTCGCGTCGCTATTTCAACACTTCGGCCGATCGTCTGACCCTGGGCCAGGCCGCCCTTTTGGCCGGCATGCTGAAGGGCCCCTCGGCCTACAGCCCGATCTCCCACACCGAGCGGGCCGCCATCCGAGGCGAGCTAGTGCTGGAGGCCATGCTCAAGACCCACAAGATCACGCCCGAACAGTTCGCCGCCGCCCAGGCCGCCCACGTGCAGATATCGCCTTCGTCCGCCAACCAGAACGCCCAGTATTTCGTCGACTATATCGACGGCCAGGTGCAGGCGATCGTCGGCAAGCCCACCGAGAACCTGATCGTCCAGACGACGCTCGATCTGCCCATCCAGATGGCCGGCGAAAACGCGGTGCGCTGGGCGGTGGAGAACGGCAAGTCGCGCGGCGTCGAACAGGCGGCCCTGGTGGCCCTCGACGGCGAGGGCCGCATCCGCGCCTATGTGGGCGGGGTGGACTATTCCAAGAGCGAATATGATCGCGCCTCTCTGGCCAATCGCCAGCCGGGTTCGGGGTTCAAGCCCTTCGTCTATCTGACCGCCATGGAGCAGAACCGCACGCCCTACGACATGGTGGTCGACGAGCCCTACAAGGTCGGCAACTGGGAGCCGAAGAATTTCGAGGGCACCTACGCCGGGCCGATGACGCTGCAGAACGCCCTGGCCCACTCGGTCAATACGGTCGCCGCGCGCCTGGCCCAGGATGTTGGCACCGCCAATGTCGCGGCCACAGCCCGCAGGCTGGGCGTCACCAGCGACATCCCGCTGGAGCCGGCCATGGCGCTGGGCACCATGTCGATCACGCCGCTGCAGATGGCCACCGCCTATGCCGCTTTCGACAACGGCGGCTTTGCCGTGCACCCCTATGGCATCGAAAAGATCACCACGGTGTCGGGGCGCGTGCTCTATGACGCCAGCGCCCAAAAGCCCGAGCGCAAGCAAGTGATCGAATATCCGGCCCTGCAGTACATGAACCAGATGCTGAGCGAGGTGGTGAACTCGGGCACCGGCGCCGGCGCCAAGATCAACGGCTATCACTTGGCCGGCAAGACCGGCACCACCCAGGATTCTCGCGACGCCTGGTTCACCGGCTACACCGGCGGCTTCGATGCGGTGATCTGGGTGGGCCGCGACGACAACACCCCGATGCACAACGTCCAGGGCGCGACAATTCCCGTCCCGGCCTGGAAGCTGTTCATGAGCCAGGCCCTGCCCAGGCTGGCCGTGCAGGACATCCCCGGCGGCCCGGCCCCCGGCCCTGAAAAGAAAGGCCCGCTCGACGCCATCGGCAATATCATCTCGACTCTGAGCGGCATCGGCAAGCCGGCCGAACCGGCCGCGCCCCAGGCCGCGCCGCCGGCCGCCGCCGCCCCGCCGCCCAAGCCGGTGGCGGCCGCCAAGCCGACCACCCAGGCCGAGATGACCAATATTCCGTTCTAGAGCCGCCCGAACGCTTGCAGTTCGGCGCCCCGCGCGCGCAACCACTTGCGGCGCTCCCTCATCTCCGGGATCAGGCCCTCGACCAGAGCCCAGAATGCCGGGCTGTGATTGGCCTCGACCAGGTGGGCGCACTCGTGGGCGACCACATAGTCCAGCACATCATAGGGGGCCAGAACCAGCCGCCAGGAGTAGCGGATGCGGCCAACCCGCGCCGCGCCGCCGATGCCCGCCCGCCGCGCCGGCGTGCAGGATCCCCAGCGGGCCTTGGGATCATTGATCATCACGGCCGGAACCGGCTGACCCAGGGCTGCGGCATGATGGGCGGTGCGCTGCGTCAGCACCCGCCTGGCCTCGGCTTTCAGCAGGCGCAGCACGGTGGGGGTGAAGCGATCGCCCTCGGGGGCGGCGAGGCGCATCGGCGTCTGGTCGGCGGCCGCCATCAGCCTGCCACGCGGGGCGCCCGCCTCAAGCTGGCAGGCCCGGCCCATGACCTCGATGGTCTGACCGGGCGCCAGGATCGCGCGCCTCGGGAGGCGCACCATCTGACCGACGATCCACACCGCCCTCTGCTCGGCAAAGGCCGCGGCCTCGGCCAGCCGCCGGACGGTGGGCGCCGTGGCGATCACTTCGCCGGCGCCCTGGTCGATGCGCAAAGACACGCGCCTGGCCCGCGCATCCACCCGCAGGCGCACGGTGGCGCCCTCGATCTGGAAGATATCGCCGTGCGCATAGCGTTGGGCGGCCCGAAACAGACTCATGCCCCGTCATCGGGCCAGCAGGCTGACGCAACGTCAATAGCCTTCTCGCTGCTCACCGGCTATTAGGTGCCATGCCGCAAACCGCCCATGGTCCCTTGCGCTCCTACGGACGCATCAAGACGCGCGCCATCAAGCCGCGTCAGGAAGCTCTGCTGGAGAGCCTGTTGCCGACCATCGCCGTGCCCGATCCGGCGGCGGGACCGATCGATGTTTCAGCCCTTATGCCCGGCGCCGCGGCGGTGTGGCTGGAGATCGGCTTTGGCGGTGGCGAGCATCTTGCCGGTCAGGCGGCGGCCCATCCCGACACCCTGATGATCGGCGCCGAGCCTTTCCTCAACGGCGTGGCCAGCGCCGTGCGTCATGTGCATGAGGCGAACCTGTCCAATGTGCGTCTGCTGCAGGGCGACGCCCGGGCTCTGGCCGACGCCTTGCCGGACGCCTGCCTTGACCGGGTGATCATCCTGTTTCCCGATCCCTGGCCCAAGACGCGGCATCACAAGCGGCGCATTGTCCAGCCTGAGTTCCTGGCCGTGCTGGCGCGGTTGCTCAAGCCGGGCGGGAGCCTGCGGTTCGCCACCGACGTCGCCGGTTACGCCGACTGGGCGCTGCAGCGCCTGATCGCGGCGCCGGACTTTCGCTGGACGGCGCAGAGCGCAGCCGACTGGCGCACCCCGCCCGCCGACCACCTGACCACCCGCTATGAGACCAAGAAGCTGGGCGACTGCGCGCCGGTATTCTTCGACTTCGTCCGAACCTAATAGTACCGAGCCAGGACCGCCTGGCGCGTCTCGCCGTTGGTCAGGACGAAGGTCATTTTGAAGCCCGGTTCGGCCCGGACGATCTGAACATTGACCCCGATGGCCGGCTGGCCGTTGATGGTCCGGATCACATCGCCCTGCACAAGCCCCGCCCGGTCGGCTGGGCTGCCGGCCGCCACGTGGCTCACCTGCAGGCCGTCGGGTCCGGGAGCGCCGAACAGGCCCAAAAGGTCGTGATCGAAGGGACGCTCGACGGCGAGCGGCGTCACCCACATGCGCGAATTGCCGAAATCCAGGGCCAGGTTGAAACGCGACAACAGCTCCAGACCGATATTGCCGTCCGTGCCGAAGGGCTCGGGCGCGATACGGATCGGCACGTCCTTGAACGAGACCGGCCCCAGGCCGATCCTGGGCGCGCTGGTGATCCGCCCTTCGCTGACGCCGCTCAGGCCGCTCAGCAGCGTGGACGAGCTCATGTTGGGCCCCGGCAGGTCGATCCGCCGCGCGGCGCTGGGCGAGACCACCAGGGGCGCCATGGAGCCGGTGTCCACGGTCGCATAGATCAGCCCGCCGGGAAGGGTGACCGGCGCGGTCATCAAGCCATTGAGATTGCTCAAGCGCACCAGGCTGGCGTCAGTCGGGGGTTTGTAGAAGTTGGGGTTATAAACGGTGATTGTCCGGCCTCGAAAATTGGTCTCAACCACCAGGGCCCGGAACAGCGGCCGTCCCAGCAACAGCTCCACCGGCTCGCCGGCGGTCCTGGTGATGTGCGACAGGTCCAGCATGGCCAGGCGGCTATTGGCGAAGTCATGGCCCGCGAAGGTCAGGACGGCCGCGTCGCTGATGCGCCCGCGCGTCACACCGCTGATCCCCAGCGTGGCGAAGGGCGTTCCGCTGGCCTTCAGGCCCAGGCGGGCGGCGGCGGCGATGTCGATCGAATGCTCGGTGGCGCCGGAATCCAGCAGGGCCATGACCGGTATGCCGTTGACCATCGCCTGGGCGCGCACGCCGTAACGCGAGGTGATGATCCGTGCGACCGGGTTGGGCCCCGGGCTGACCGCGGCGCCTTGGGCCAGGGCCGACGGCGCCCCAACCGACAGGGCGCCGGCCGCCAGTATGTCTCGTCGCGTCAGGGCCATGAGCGATAATGTAGGGACGGTCGGCCCCGCTTGAAAAGCCGCTTAGTAGTAGGCCGCTAGGGTCAGGGACCGGACGCGGCCGCCCTTCATCGTGAAGCTGACCGTGCGGCCAGCCGGAGAATCGGCCAGGCGCGCATTGGCCGCCACCGCCGGCGCACCGTCGATGGCGACGATCAGGTCACCCTCGTGAAAGCCCGCCGCCTGAGCCGGACTGGCCCTGGCCACATGGCGGACCCGCAGGCCGCCGTCTTCGTTCGCGGCGCTTATGCCCGTCAGGTTGCGCTTGAACGGCGTCTCCAGCCCGCCCGGCGAGACGATCAGCCAGCCTCCGTCGAAATCGGCGGCCGTGTGGAATCGCGAGAGCAGGCCGCAGCCGATATTGGCCTCGGTGCCGAAGTCGCGGGCGGCGACCTGGACCGGCACGTTGTCGAAGTTCTGGCCGCCGAAACCGACCTGCGGGACGGTGGTGATCTGGCCGACCGAGCTGCCGCCGATTCCCGCCATCAGGGTGGTCGAGACCGGCCCGTGTTTCAGAATATTGAGCCGCGCCGCCGCCGCGGGCGACAGGATCAGAGGCGCGTCCGAGCCGGTATCGACCGTGGCCTGCACCGAGCCGCCGGGCAGATAGACCTGCACGGTCATCAACTTGTCCGCCGCCGCAAGGGCCAGGGCCTGGCCCGGATCGGGCAGGGGATAGTCGGCGGAACTGTAGAGCGCCATCGTGCGGCCGACGAAATCGAAGTCGACGACAAAGCGCCGGAACAGCGGCGCGCCCAGAATCAGGTCCACCGGCTGGCCGCCGGGCGCGGCCACCTTGGACAGGTCGAGTACGGCGAACACCGAGCGCGGCACGGCCTTGCCGGCGACGGTCAGGTCGATTTCGTCGCTGATCGGGCCATGGGCGGCGCCGCCGATGGTGCGCAGATCAACGCGGCTGTTGCTGGGAATCTTGAAGTCACGCGCCAACTTGGCGTCCATGGCGTTATAGGCCGCCCCGGAATCGATGACCGTGCTGATCTCGATCCCGTTCACCCGCACCGGGATGCGGATCTTGCCGTCGGCATAGTCGAAGGGGACGCGCGCTTCGTCGGCCCTGACGAGCGATGGCAGCAGGCTAGCGGCGGCGGAGCCGATGAGAAGGTGGCGTCGGTGGAGAAACATGGGGGGTCTTTATACGGGGTTTGGTCGCGAACCAATGCGCCACGTCAGTCCGCCACCGTCTTGTCTGCGATGATCACATCTAAGTTCCGCTGCCCTGGGGCTTCCGATCGCATTAGGGGGCTGACAACCCTCGATTTTCGCCCTATATACCCCTCACTAAATCGTTTGGACGCGCTGGATGGCGCATTCGAGCGGCGGGCCTCCGGGCGCGCCGCTTTTGTTTTGGCTCAAAGGGATCATGCGCGCAAAGACGCAGGAAGACCGCCAGTTGCTCGAACTGCTCGACCCGATCGCGGAGTCGATCGGTTATGCGATCGTGCGCCTGCGCCTGATGAGCGGCAAGGAGCGCCGCCGCCTGCAGATCATGGCCGAGCGGCCCTCCGACGGCGAGATGGGCATCGACGACTGCACCAGGCTGTCGCGCGCCGTCCAGGAAGTCATCGCCGCCGCCGAGCCGATCAAGGGTGACTTCGTTCTCGAGGTCTCATCCCCCGGCATCGACCGGCCCCTGACCCGACCCGAGGATTTCGAAACCTACGCCGGCCTTGATGCGCGGCTGGAGCTTGATCGCATCGCCGACGGGCGCAAGCGCTTCAAGGGCGTGCTCGCCGGCATGGACGGCGACGCCGTCGCCATCGACGAGGACGACAAGACCGACACCACCCTCATTCCCTATTCGTGGATCGTTGAGGCCAAACTGGTGCTCAGCGATGCTCTGATGAAACGAGGCGCGGACGCCCGGGCGGCCCGCATCGAATCCGAAACCGAACTCAACCCAGAAAACCTAGAGGACTAGTCCCATGGCCACCGGCATTTCCGCCAACCGGCTCGAACTGTTGCAGATCGCCGACGCGGTCGCCCGCGAAAAGTCGATCGAGAAGGAAGTCGTCATCGAAGCGATTGAGGAGGCCATGCAAAAGGCCGCCCGCAGCCGCTACGGCGCCGAGCACGACATCCGGGTCAAGATCGATCCCAACACCGGCGAGATGGACACCCGGCGGGTGGTCACGGTCGTCGATGATGCGGCGCGCGACAATCTCGAAGAGCCGATGAACACCTACGCCTTCAAGACGCTGTCCGACGCCCTGCGCGACGACAAGGACGCCTTTATCGGCAAGGAATATGTCGAGGAGCTGCCGCCCTTCGAGCTGGGCCGGGTGCAGACCCAGATGGCCCGGCAGGTCGTC
>CAZJBC010000082.1:0-10349 GCA_964543805.1 uncultured Brevundimonas sp. | reverse complement strand
ACCATGAAGTAGTCGGTGTCGCCGTCTTTGACGACGTCGCTCTTTTCATTGACCTGCAGCTGACCCTCCTGCTGGACCACGGCCGGCGTAACGCCTTCGACCGGGTGGCGGGTCTTGGGATCGATCTTGGCTCCGAACGGCGGCAATTCCATGCCGTTCGGGGCGATCGCGGGGGTGATGATCACGTGGGCGCCGACGGCGCGAGCGGCCGTGGCCATGTCGGTTCCGGCGCTGACCGCGTCCTCAAACTTGTTGGCTTCATCGGTAAGCTTCACCTGAGCCGCGCGCTGCCTGGCCTGTTTTTCAGCGTCCGCGCGCAGCTTGGTCATGTCCGGCAGTTTGGCGGGGGTGATCGACAGCACCTTGACCACCGAAAAGCCCAGAGAGCCCTGGATGGGGCCGCTGGTCTGACCCGCCGCGAGCGAGAAGGCCGCATCGGCCGCCTTTGGATCGGCGATCGCGGTCTTGGGCTTGGCGTCAAGACGAACGACCGTGGTGCCCGCCGCCTTGGCGACAGTGTCCGGGTCCTTGCCCTGCGCCAGCTGGCTGGAAATGGATTGGGCGGTGGCCTGATCCTTGGCGGCGATCTGGATCAGGGTGCGGGTTTCCGGCGTGGTCTGCTGGTCCTTGTTGAAGTCCAGCACCTTTTGAATGTCCTGCTCGCTGACCGAAACGGTCGACAACACGTCGTTGGTGCTGAAGCGTACAATCGTCAGGACGCGGGTCTCGGGCTGGCGGACGCCCTGGTCGGCATTGGCCGTCATGAAGGCGGTCAGCTGGGCGTCGGTGGGCTGGGCGACCGGCGTGATCATCGAAGGCGTGATGTAGAGCACGCTGGCGTCGCGCTTTTGACCGGTCAGCAGCGCCTGAAAGGCCGCATAGATCAGGGGCGGACGATTGCCGGCGCCGACGCCGGAAGACAGGTGCCGGAAGGCGATCTGGTCGCTGATCACGGCGTTGAACTTGGGAACCGTCAGGTCGTTCTGCTGCAGAACCTTCTTGAAGCTGTCCTGGTCAAAGCTGCCGGAGACCGGGTTCAGGAACTCGGGAATCTTGCGCATTTCGTCGGCCATCAGCTCTAGGCCGGGCCGGATGCCCAGGCGGTCAAAGATGACGCTCAGGGCCGTCGTCTGCTTCACCTGCTCCAGCAGTCGCTGGTCGATGCCCGCGGCGGCAAGCTCTTCGACGCTCAGCTGGCGCTTCTGCTGCTGCTCGGCGTCCTGGCGGGCCTGATCGAACTGATGCTTGAAGTCGATCTTGTCGACTACGTGAGATCCGGCCACGACGACCGTGGTGCTCTGGACGCCGCTGAACATGTTGCGGCCCGAGCCGCTCATGCCGAAGAACGCAAAGCCGATAATCAGGACGGTAAATATGAGGACCGTGCCGACGGTCTTCATCATCTTTTTCACGTTCATCGCAGCAATCCTGATTTCGCCGGTCCGCGGCGGGTTTGGGCGGGTATATTGAGGCTACGGCCACGCCGCAAGCACAGTCGAATCATGGACAGCGCGGTCCGGCTGTCCTAGGGCGTTTGGCCAAGCCAAGGAAAGGCGATTAGGCCCCATGCAACCGCGCTCGCTGATTGCCGGAAACTGGAAGATGAACGGGCTTGCCGCCTCGCTGGGCGAGGCCTTGCAGGTCGCCGCAGCGCTGGCGGAACAGCCGGCCAGGACGCAGGTGGCCCTGTGTCCGCCAGCCACCTTGATCTCGTCCATGGCCGGGGCGTTGAGCGGGACAGCGGTTCTCGTGGGCGGCCAGGACTGCCGGGCCGAGCCGTCCGGCGCCTTTACCGGTGATGTGTCGGCCGAGCAGATAAGGGATGCCGGCGCGAGCCTGGTTATCCTGGGCCATTCCGAACGCCGCGCCGGGCACGGCGAGACCGACGAGCTGGTCGCCGCCAAGGTGGGCGCGGCCTTGCGGGCGAGACTGCGACCGATCGTCTGCGTGGGCGAAACGCTTGAGGAACGCGAAGCTGGCTGGGCCATCGCCGTTGTCACCGGCCAGGTCGAGGACAGCCTGCCGGACGCTCTGGGCGATGCATCTTTCGCGGTCGCCTACGAGCCGGTCTGGGCCATAGGGTCTGGCCTGACGCCCACGATCGAACAGATTGTCGAGATTCACACCGCCATCCGCGGGGTGCTGAATCGCCGTTTCGGGGCGAACGGCCAGGCGGCGCCCATTCTTTACGGCGGCTCGGTCAAGCCGGCGAACGCCGCCGAAATTCTTGCGGCCAGCGAGGTCGGCGGCGCCTTGGTCGGCGGGGCTTCATTGAAAGCGGCGGACTTCCTTCCCATTATCCGGGCCGTCTAGAATGACTGGCGCAGCGGCCATGCCGGTGCTACAGGCCCCGCTTTCCTGAACAGGCGCTTGAGACTTCGATGCTTCTGAACATTCTGCTTGGATTGTTGATCACGGTCGCCCTGGCCATGTCGGGCGTGATCCTGCTGCAGCGGTCGGAAGGCGGCGGCATTGTCTCCAGCGGCTCCGGCCAGCTGATGACCGCCCGCGGCGCCGGCAATCTGCTGACCAAGATCACTCAGGTCCTGGCGGCGATGTTCTTTATCCTTTCCCTGCTGATCACAGTGCTGACGGGTCGGGAGTCTTCGTCATCGGCGATCCTCAACCAGCTCAAATCCAAGGTCGGCAACGCAGCCGCCCTGCAAAAGTCTTTGACGCCGGCGCCGACCTTGCCTTCCATCCCGGCGCCGACCTTGCCGTCGACCCTTCCGCCGCCGACGATGCCCGGGCCTGTGACTCTGCCGCCCAAATAGGCGGGAGAATATTCACAGTCTTGTCGCTTCGCGGTGAAAAGCCGCGCAGACGCGGCGCGAATCACTGCTAATCTGAGGCCCCATGGCCCGCTATATTTTCATTACCGGCGGCGTGGTTTCCTCTTTGGGAAAAGGCCTCGCTTCCGCCGCCCTTGGCGCATTGCTGCAGGCCCGTGGCTACAAGGTCCGCCTTCGCAAGCTTGATCCCTATCTCAACGTCGATCCGGGGACGATGAGCCCCTATCAGCATGGAGAGGTTTTCGTCACTGACGACGGGGCCGAAACCGATCTGGACCTGGGTCACTACGAGCGTTTCACCGGCGTTTCAGCCACCAAGGCCGACAACATCACGACGGGGCGGATCTACCAGACCATCCTGGAAAAGGAGCGGCGAGGGGATTACCTGGGCGCCACCGTCCAGGTCATCCCCCACGTTACCGACGAACTGAAACAGTTCGTCCTCAGCCCGGCCCTGGACGAGAACGGACAGGAAGTTGATTTCGTGCTGGTGGAAATCGGCGGCACGGTGGGCGACATCGAAGGCCTGCCGTTCTTCGAAGCCATTCGCCAGCTCGGCCAGGAACTGCCCCGGGGCCATTCCTGTTTCGTGCACCTGACGCTTCTGCCGTTCATCAAGACGGCCGGCGAGATGAAGACCAAGCCGACCCAGCACAGCGTCAAGGAACTGCGCTCGATCGGCATTCAGCCGGACATTCTGCTGTGCCGCTGCGAGCTGCCGATCCCGTCCGAGGAAAAGCGCAAAATCGCCCTGTTCTGCAACGTGCGGCCCAGCGCGGTGATCGAGGCGCGGGATTCCAACAACATCTATCACGTGCCGCTGGACTACCATCAGCAGGGTCTGGACCGCGAAGTCCTGGCCGTGTTCGGCATCGACAATCCGCCGCCGCCTGATCTGTCGCGCTGGGAGATGATCTCCAGCCGCATCACCAACCCTGACGGCGAGGTGACCATCGCCGTGGTCGGCAAGTACACCGTGTTAAAAGACGCCTACAAGTCCTTGATTGAAGCGCTTAATCACGGCGGGGTCGCCAACTCCGTCAAGGTCAATATCGACTGGGTGGAAAGCGAAGCCTTTGAAGCCGAGGACGGCAGCGCCGCCGCTCGGCTCGAAGGCGTCCACGGCATCCTGGTGCCCGGCGGCTTCGGCGAGCGTGGCGCCGAGGGCAAGATCCGCGCGGCGCAGTTCGCCCGCGAACGCAGCGTGCCCTATTTCGGCATCTGTTTCGGCCTGCAGATGGCGGCCATCGAGGTGGCGCGTAACGTCGCCGGCCTGAAGAACGCCTCATCCACCGAATTTGGCCCCGCGTCGGACCCGCTGATCGGCCTGATGACCGAGTGGGTGCAGGGCAATGAGCGGATCAGGCGCGAGGCGGGTGGCGATCTGGGCGGCACCATGCGCCTGGGCGCCTATGACGCGGTGCTCAAGCCGGGCTCCCGTGTCGCCGAAATCTACGGCGCCACAACGGTCAGCGAGCGCCACCGCCACCGTTACGAGGTCAACATCGGCTACCGCGACATCATCGAAAAAGCCGGCCTCAAATTCACTGGCCTGTCGCCGGACGGCGTGCTGCCCGAAATCGTCGAGCGCGAAGACCATCCCTGGTTCATCGGTGTCCAGTTTCACCCCGAACTGAAAAGCAGGCCCTTTGCGCCCCATCCGCTGTTCGCCAGCTTCATTGAGGCGGCGAAGGTCCAGAGCCGGCTGGTGTGATGAAGACCTGCGGAACCTGCAACCTCTGCTGCAAGGTGTCCGCGATCAAGGCGCTCCAGAAACCCGCCGGACAGTGGTGTATCCACACCGGGCCTGGCCGGGGTTGCGCCATTCACGGACGTCATCCGGATGAGTGCCGGATTTTCCGGTGTGGCTGGCTGCAGATCGACGCCTTGGAGCCGAACTGGAAGCCTGAGATCTCCAAGTTTGTTTTGCGGATCGACAAGGACGGGCAGAACATCCACGTGGCTGTCGACCAGGGTCATCCCGACGCCTGGCGCAAGGCCCCCTATTACCGCACGCTCAAGGCCTGGTCCCGGGACGCCTCGGTGATGGTCTACCTGGGTGAGCGCGGCACGGTGGTCTTGCCTGAGGAAGACATCGAGATCGGCGAGACCGGAGCCGGCGACGTGATCCGCATGGGCTATCGGGACCTGGGCGTGTTTCGCCAGCCGTGGGTGACCGTGACGCCGGTCGCCGGTGCGGTCCGTGAATATGCCGGCGGGCGTTACGCCAAAACCTGACCAACTTGGGGACGTTTCCCAGTTCGAAATTCAGCCGCGTTGACAACCCTGGGGCCTCAGACTGCATAACGATTTGAATTTTCGCGGCGCCTTGCATATTTCTTGCTTCCCCCGGCACGCCCGGTGACCAAGCCGATTGGTCTGGCTGCAAATCGGGGATATCCCTGCCTCGAACAATACTGGCTGGGCTGATGCGCGAGTGCGGGACCTGTAATCTGTGTTGCAAGGTGATCGCCGTCGATGCGCTTCACAAACCGGCGGGGGTCTGGTGCCAGCATGCGGTCCCGGGCAAGGGCTGTTCGATATACGGAACCCATCCGGGAGAATGCAAATCGTTCCAATGTGGCTGGCTGTCGACGCCAGAGCTGGGAGACGAATGGAAACCCACGACCTCGCGGTTTGTCCTGCTTAGGCGGGACGGGGCCTTGATTGTTTATGTCGACCCGAACCACCGCGGCGCGTGGAAAAAGCAGCCATACTATTCGATCCTCAAAAGGAACGCCGAGGCCCTGGCTGTGAGCGGCGTTCGCCTCATCATCTATGAGGGCAAGGACACGACAATCATGTTCCCCGAGGAAGACCTTTTTGTCGGCCAGATCAACAGGAGCGACAATTTGGCGGCTGGCTATATCACCACGCCCCTGACCCGCCAGCCACATGTCAAGGTTGAAACTGCCGCCGGGGCGACTTCCCAGTACCTGGGCGGCGTCTACCCAAGCCGTTAGTGCAGTTGCAATCCTGCCGGCAATCCGGCATAGAGCGCGCCTCTCGTGGCGGCCCAAACCGGCCGCCGCTTCCATTTTCACGACCCGGGACCACTTCGATGGCCGTTCCTAAACGCAAAGTTTCTCCCTCGCGCGCGGGCATGCGCCGCTCGCACCACGCCCTGGAAGCCAATTCCTACGTGGAAGACAAGGACACCGGCGAGCTTCGCCGTCCTCACCATATCGACCTGAAGACCGGCATGTATCGTGGTCGGCAGATACTGACACCCAAGGAAGACTAGCTTCCGGCGATCGTCCGCCTTGCGGGGCGGCGTGGGAAGGGGCAAGTCTTTGCCCATGAGAACTCTCGGGCTGCTACCTGTCCTGCTGCTTTTCAGCGCCTGCGATCAATCGGCGAATATCGGCACATCCCGATCGCAATCGGCCCCGTCGCCTGCCGAAGCCCCGGTTCCGCCATCCATTATTTCAGCGCAAGGCTGGGGTCCGGTGCGAATCGGCACGCTTGAATCGGTCGCCATCGACGCCATGGGCGGCGCCCGTCCCGGCGCCGCGGCCTCGCGGACCGACTGCCATTATGTCCAGCCCATCGCCTCGGACAGCATCCGGGTGCTGATCGAAGCTGGCAAGGTCAGCCGTATCGAGGCTCATGGCGGGACTGATCACGTCATCACCGACACCGGACTTTCCCTCGGAGCCACGGCGGCTCAGGTCCGGGCAAAATATTCGGCGGAGCTTGAAGAAGATCCCGTCGCAGATGCGTCCGCGCCGGCCGCCTATCTGACTTACTGGAACCGCACCGACCGCCAGGGCATCCGCTTTGTCGTCGGCTCGACGGGTTTGGTCGAGACCATCCTGGTCGGCGGCCCGTCGATCCGCAACGCTCAGGGCTGTTCCTGAAGCTGTTGCGGCGTTAAACGCGGGGCGCCGAATCCCGCCGCTTTGTTTTACCTGAGAGACCCATGACCGAAATCGTCGATATCCTGGCCCGCGAAATCCTCGACAGCCGCGGCAATCCGACCGTTGAAGTCGATGTGACCCTGGAAGACGGCGCCTTTGGCCGCGCGGCGGTTCCGTCAGGCGCTTCCACGGGAGCCCACGAAGCGGTAGAGCGGCGCGACGGCGACAAGTCCCGCTATCAGGGCAAGGGCGTTCTGGGGGCCGTGGATGCGGTCAACGGCGAGATCTTTGACGCCATGTCCGGGCTCGATGCAGAGGACCAGCGGCGAATCGACCGTTTGCTGATCGAACTTGACGGCACGCCGAACAAGTCGCGCCTGGGCGCCAACGCCATTCTGGGAGTCAGCCTGGCTGCCGCCAAGGCCCAGGCCATTTCCTGCGGCCTGCCGCTCTACAAATATGTCGGCGGTGTCTCGGCCAATGTGTTGCCGGTGCCGTTGATGAACATCATCAATGGCGGCGCTCACGCCGACAATCCTATCGATATCCAGGAGTTCATGATCGTGCCGACTGGCGCGGACACCTTCAGCGAAGCGCTGCGCATGGGCGCCGAGATTTTTCACGCCCTGAAAAAGGCTCTGAAAGACGCCGGTCACAACACCAATGTCGGCGACGAGGGCGGCTTTGCCCCCAATATCGGTTCGGCCGAACAGGCCCTGACCTTCATCGTCAAGGCCGGCGCGGCGGCCGGCTACGAGGCCGGCTCCGATTTCCAGCTGGCTCTGGACGTGGCCTCCACCGAGTTCTTCAAGAACGGCAAGTATGCGCTTGAAGGCGAGGGCAAGAGCCTCGATCAGGCTGGCATGGTCGCCTATCTTTCGGGCCTCGTGGACAAGTTCCCCATTGTCTCCATCGAAGACGGCATGGCCGAGGATGATTTCGACGGCTGGAAAGCGCTTACCGACGCCCTGGGCAAGAAGGTCCAGCTGGTCGGCGATGATCTGTTCGTCACCAATCCGGTTCGCCTGGCAGACGGCATCAAGCGCGGCCTGGCCAACTCAATCCTGGTAAAGGTCAATCAGATCGGCACCTTGAGTGAAACTCTTGATGCCGTGCGCATCGCCCAGAGCGCCAGCTATACGGCCGTGATGAGCCACCGTTCGGGAGAGACCGAGGATTCGACCATCGCCGACCTGGCGGTCGCCACCAACTGCGGGCAGATCAAGACCGGATCGCTGGCCCGTTCGGACCGGCTGGCCAAGTACAACCAGCTGCTGCGCATTGAAGAGATGCTCGAGGATCAGGCGGTCTACGCCGGCACGCGGATTCTCCGTAGCTAACAGGCGGTTAACCTCGATCTGCGTAGGTTCTGCGTCATGTTTGAACGCACCCGCCTCTACGCGCCGACCGTCATCCTGGGCTTTCTGATCTTCTATTTCGCCTTTCAGGCCCTGACCGGCGATCGCGGCCTTTTGTCCGGCCGCCAGCGCCAGGCGACGCTCGCCAAACGCCACGCCGACCTGGCGAGCCTGGAGGCCCAGCACGCCGACCTTGAGGCGCGCATCAGATTGCTGAACACCAACAGTCTTTCAGCGGATCTTCTGGAGGAGAGGGCGCGTTCCCTGCTAGGATTTGTACGTCCGAACGAATACGTCATTCGGGCGCCCGTTAAGGCCGGCTGATTCGCTTCGCAAGCCGGCGACCTGGCGCCGGATCTGTGTGGAGACCTCATGGCCGGCAAAGCCGCTCCGTCGAAGACGCAAGGCGCAAAAGGCGGCGGCGATCTGCTGGCCTTCTACCACGACATGCTGCTGATCCGCCGGTTCGAGGAACGGGCCGGCCAGCTTTACGGCATGGGCCTGATCGGGGGCTTCTGCCACCTCTACATCGGTCAGGAAGCCATCGCCGTCGGCGTTGAGCACGCCCGCGCCAAGGGCGATCAGGTCATCACCGCCTACCGCGACCATGGTCATATGCTGGCCGCAGGGATGGATCCTCGTGGCGTCATGGCCGAACTGACCGGCCGGGCCGGCGGCACATCCCACGGCAAGGGCGGCTCCATGCACATGTTTTCGCTGGAGAAGGGCTTTTACGGCGGCCACGGCATCGTCGGCGCCCAGGTCAGTCTTGGCACCGGTATCGCCCTGGCCAACCGCAACACCGCCAATGGCGCGGTGGTGTTCTGCTATTTCGGCGACGGCGCCGCCAATCAGGGTCAGGTCTATGAGAGCTTCAACATGGCCGAGCTCTGGCGCCTGCCCATCGTCTATGTCGTGGAGAACAACCAGTACGCCATGGGCACTTCCATCGAACGGTCGTCGGCGGAAACCCACCTTTACAAGCGCGGCGCCTCGTTCCTGATTCCCGGCGAAGAGGTCGACGGCATGGATGTCGAGGCCGTGGTCGCCGCGGCGAAAAAAGCCGCCCAGCACGCCCGCTCGGGCAAGGGGCCCTATATCCTCGAGATGAAGACCTATCGCTATCGCGGCCATTCCATGAGTGATCCGGCCAAATACCGAACCCGCGAAGAGGTCGACGAAGTGCGCAAGACCCGCGATCCCATCGACCATCTGGCCGAACATCTGGAAAAGCTCAAACTGGCCACGGAAGACGACCTGAAGGCCATCGACGCCGAGGTGAAAACCATCGTCGCCGAAGCGGTCGAATTCGCCAAGACCTCGCCCGAACCCGACCCGCGCGAGCTTTACACCGATGTCTACGGATAGCGCCGCATGAGCCAGGACATCCTCATGCCCGCCCTGTCGCCGACCATGGAGGAGGGCACGCTAGCCCGCTGGCACGTCAAGGTCGGCGATGACCTGAAGCCAGGCGACGTGATCGCCGAGATTGAGACCGACAAGGCGACGATGGAAGTCGAGGCGGTCGATGAGGGCAAGGTCGAGGCCCTGCTCGTCGAGCCGGGAACCGAAGGCGTCAAGGTCGGCGCGCCGATCGCGCGGATCAGCGGGGAGGGTGGTGCGTCCTTCGAGCCCCGGATCCAGTCCGGGGCGCCCACGCCGGCTCCTCAGGATGACGGACCTTTGGTGAAAGCGGATGGGCCAGCGCCCCCAAAGGCTGCCGCGAGCGACCAGGCACAACAGGACCGTCATCCTGAGGAGGGCGCGCCAGCGCCCGTCTCGAAGGACGCAAACCCGCCGCCCTCGTCCGAGCCGACCTTCCCCGCCGGAACCAAACTCAACCGCACGACGGTCCGAGACGCCCTTCGCGACGGCATGGCCGAGGAAATGCGGGCCGATGATCGGGTGTTCCTGATGGGCGAGGAGGTCGCCAACTATCAGGGCGCCTACAAGGTTTCCCGCGGCCTGCTGGAAGAGTTCGGCGACAAGCGGGTGATCGACACGCCCATCACCGAACATGGTTTCACCGGCGCGGGCGTCGGCGCCGCCATGGCGGGCCTGCGTCCCATCGTCGAGTTTATGACCTGGAACTTCGCCATGCAGGCCATCGACCAGATCATCAATTCCGCCGCCAAGACGCGCTACATGTCCGGCGGCCAGATCTCCGTGCCCATCGTCTTCCGCGGCCCCAATGGCGCGGCCGCCCGCGTCGCCGCCCAGCACAGCCAGGACTACGCCAGCTGGTACGCGCATGTGCCGGGGTTGAAAGTGATTGCGCCTTATGACGCCGCCGACGCCAAGGGCCTGCTGAAGGCCGCGATTCGCTCGAATAACCCGAT
>CAZJBC010000081.1:6912-10379 GCA_964543805.1 uncultured Brevundimonas sp. | reverse complement strand
TGTCGGCGGTTTCCCTGCTCACCCAGCACAGGAACCCGACCGATGCGCAGATCACCGCCGGCATGGATGGCAACATCTGCCGCTGCGGCACCTACAACCGGATTCATGCGGCCGTGAAGGATGCGGCCAAGATGGCCTGACCGGCCAGACGATCTATAGAGCAAGCGCGGCAGCGGCTTCGTTGCCGCGCTTTTTTATGACCTGCCGGGCGCATCGCCGGCATGGGAAGCGGAGCGGACGATGGGGACGATGAGGGCTTGGCGAATGGCGGCTGCGGCCGCCCTGGTGCTGGGATTGAGCGCCTGCAAAGCGACGGTCGATGTCGCGCCCCAGGCGGCGCTGTCGCCGGATCAGCAGACCGCCCTGGTCGAAAAGGGCCGCTACCTGACCCTCGCCGGCGATTGCGTCGCCTGCCACACCCGCGCTGGCGGCGAGCCTTTTGCCGGGGGTCGCGGGCTGGAGACTCCGTTCGGGACAATCTATGCGCCCAACATCACCTCAGACAAGGCGACCGGCATCGGTGACTGGACCACGGCCGACTTCCGTCGCGCCTTGCATCACGGCCAGGACGATGAGGGCAAGAACCTCTATCCGGCCTTTTCCTATCCCTACTACGCTCATGTCACCGACGAGGACGTCGATGCGATCCACGCCTATCTGAAGACCATTCCCGCAGTCAGCTACAATGCGCCGGCCAACAAGCTGCCGTTCCCGTTCAACATCCGCCTGTCGCTCAAGGGCTGGAACCTGCTGTTCTTCCGCTCGGGCGTGCTGCAGCCGGTGGCCGGCAAGAGCGCGGAATGGAATCGCGGCGCCTATCTGGTCGAGGGTCTGGGCCACTGCGGCGCCTGCCATACGCCCAAAAACATCCTGGGCGGCGACGAGAACGACAAACACCTGCAGGGCGGCGTGCTGGAAGGCTGGTTCGCCTCTGACCTGACCGGCGACAAGAAAACCGGCCTGGGCTCATGGACAGAAGACGACATCGTCAGCTTCCTGAAGACCGGCGCCAACACCCATTCCAGCGCCTATGGCGGCATGGCCGAGGTGGTTCGCCTGTCGACTTCGAAACTGAGCGACGAGGATCTCAAGGCCATGGCGGTCTATCTGAAATCCCGCCCCGTCCCGCGGGACACTGACCCGACGGTCCCGGCTCCGACGCCCGCCGTCCTGGCCGCTGGCAAGGCCGTCTACGTCAAAGGCTGCACCGACTGCCACGTGGACGACGGCACCGGCATTCCCGGTCTCTATCCGCCTCTGGCCGGCAACAACAATGTCCAGGCGCGCGATCCGTCGTCGATCTTGCAGATCATCCTCGACGGCAGCGGCCACCCGGACAACCCTGCCGCCTCGGGCGAAGGCATGGCCGCCTTCCCCAAACTGACCAACGCAGAGGTCGCCGCGGTCGCCACCTATGTCCGCAATACCTGGGGCAACCGCGCTCCCGCCGTTTTGGCCCGCCAGGCCGGCGAGATGCGGCACATGCTGAACGAACGCAAGGCGGCAGTGGCGGCAAAGTAACGCTTCATCCCCTCACGGGGCGGGCGGGGTATCCACGTCAAACAAAACCCCGTCGTCCGGCGCAGGCACTGTGACCAGACCCTCGCCCAGGCCGTCGAGCAGGGCGCCCGCGCCCTTGTCGCCTTCCAGGGAGAGCAGCTGCGCAAACAGCGGCTCGGCAAACAGCACCGGGTGGCCGCGCTGACCTTCGAACACCGGCGCTACGGCGAAGGCGCCCTCATCCAGGGCCAACGCCATCGGCCGCAGGACGCTTACCGGTATCCGCGGCATGTCGCCTAAGAAGATGAACGCCCCCTCGGTATCGCCCGGCAGGGCTTCGATTCCCGCCCGCAGCGAGGCTGACAGTCCGGCCGCATAGTCTTCGGCCACCACCACCCTGGCGCCGGCCGCCCTGGCGAGGTCGGCCACGGCCGGATCGGCCCCAACCACCACCATCACTTTGCGCACCGGCGCTGCAAAGGCGCAGGCCAATGCGCGGTCGATCAACCGCCCGCCGGGAAACACCGCCGTCAGCTTGCCGCCGCCGAACCGTCGGCCCAGGCCCGCGGCCAGAACGATCGCCTCAAGTCTTGGCCCTGTCGTCACGCCGATTTCTCGCTATGTTAGGGGTCATGACCCCGTACGACGCCCTGGCCAGCCCGTCCACCGTCCAGCGCCCCGCGCTGATCGACGGCCTTGGCCGCGCGGTCACCTATCTGCGGGTGTCGGTCACCGACCGCTGCGACCTGCGCTGCACCTACTGCATGGCCGAGAAGATGGTCTTCCTGCCCAAGGCCGAGGTGCTGACGCTGGAGGAACTCGACCAGATCGCCTCGAAATTCGTTTCTCTGGGCGTGAGCAAGCTGCGTCTGACCGGCGGCGAGCCCCTGGTGCGCAAGGGCTTCATGGACCTGGTGAAGGGCCTGTCGCGGCACCTGAAGTCCGGCGCACTGGACGAGTTGACGCTGACCACCAACGGCACCCGCCTGGCCGAATTCGCCGGCGACCTGGCCGCCAACGGGATCAAGCGGATCAATGTCTCGCTCGACAGCCGCGACCCCGACATCTTCCGCCGGCTCACGCGGGGCGGTGACGTGAACAAGGTCATCGCCGGCATCGACGCCGCCCAGGCCGCGGGCCTGAAGGTCAAGATCAACGCCGTCGCCCTCAAGGACGACAACGCCGCCGAACTGCCCGACATGATCGCCTGGGCTCACGCCCGCGGCTGCGACATGACCCTGATCGAGACCATGCCCATGGGCGAGATCGACGAGGACCGGACGGACCAGTACCTGTCCCTGCGCGAGATGAAGGACCACCTGGCCTCGTTCTGGACCCTGACCGATCTTGATTTCACGACCGGTGGGCCGTCGCGCTATGTGCGCGTGGCCGAGACCGGCGGGCGGCTCGGTTTTATCACCCCGCTCAGCCATAATTTCTGTGAGCTGTGCAATCGCGTGCGCCTGACCTGCACCGGCACCCTGCACACCTGTCTGGGCCGCGAGGATGCGTCCGACTTGCGCGCGGTCATCCGCTCGGGCGGCGATCTGGACGCGGCCATCCACGCCGCTATCGGCGCCAAGCCCAAGGGCCACGACTTCCACATCGAGCGCGGCTCGGCCCCGTCCGTCTCGCGCCACATGTCGACGACGGGCGGCTGACCATGGCCCACGTTCTGCTGTTCGGCCCTTTGCGCGACGTCGCCGGCTGGCGCGAGCGCGATGTGCCCGCCAATTCCATCCTGGCGCTGAAGGCGGTCCTGTCGCGCGAAGACCCGGCCCTCGGCGCCGCGCTGGACGGCAAGGGGATCCAGGTCGCCGTCGACCAGCGCATCTATCGCGGCGATACGGACCTGCGCGCCAATGCCGAGGTCGCCTTCCTGCCGCCCATGAGCGGGGGATGAAAATCGTCCTGCAGAGTGCGCCCTTCGATCCGGGCGAACGCCTTTCGGAATTTTCGAAGAACCG
>CAZJBC010000081.1:3211-6902 GCA_964543805.1 uncultured Brevundimonas sp. | reverse complement strand
CAGCTTTTCCGGCATCGCCAGGTCCGATGGTCAGAACACGACCATCCTCGAACTGGAGGCCTATCCCGGCTTCACCGAGGCCGAGATCGGCCGGATCGCCGCCGAGGCCGTCACCCGCTTTTCGCTGCACGATGTCCTTATCCTGCACCGCACCGGCAAGATCGCTCCCGGCGAGGCCATCGTCTTCGTCGCCGCCGCCGCCGGCCACCGCCGCGAGGCCTTCGAGGCCGCCGATTTCCTCATGGACTACCTGAAAAGCCGCGCCCCGTTCTGGAAAAAGGAGATCGGCCCGGCCGGCGAACGCTGGGTAGAGCCGACGGAGCGGGACCGCAGTGATGTTGCCCGCTGGGACTAGCCCGACAAACACCCCCCCTGCGTAGCGGTGGAGGGGGCGAGCGGCTGTCACGAACTGTGCGTGTGGCCCGCCCCCACCGACACCCTCCGGGTGTCTGCCTCCCCCGTGAAACGGGGGAGGTGTTTCAAAGGCTCCGCAGCGCTATAGAAGAGCCAGGAGACCATAACCCATGACCACCCTGACCGCCCCCGGCGGACGCATCGACGAAAGCCTGACGCTTACCCCCATCAAGGTCGCCGTCCTGACCGTTTCGGACACCCGCGATGAGGAAAGCGACACCTCGGGCCATCTGCTGGCCGAGCGCGTGCGCAGCGCCGGCCACGACCTGGCCGCCAAGGCCCTGGTCCCCGACGATGTCGCCGCCATCCGCGCCAAGGTGATGGACTGGATCGACGCCGGCCACGTCGACGCCATCGTCACCACCGGCGGCACCGGCCTGACCGGCCGCGACGTGACCCCTGAGGCGCTGGAGCCCCTGTTCGACAAGACTGTCGACGGCTTTTCGGTGGTCTTCCACATGGTCAGCTATCAGTCGGTCGGCCTGTCCACCCTGCAGTCGCGCGCGACGGCGGGGATCATCAAGGGCGTCTTCGTCTTTTGCCTGCCCGGCTCCAACGGCGCGGTGCGCGACGGCTGGGACAAGGTTATCGCCGCCCAGCTCGATTCCCGCCACAAGCCCTGCAACATGGTCGAACTGATGCCGAGGCTTTTGGAGACATGAGCAAGCTCACCCACATCGACGCCGACGGCCGCGCCCGCATGGTCGATGTATCGGACAAGCCGGTGACCAGCCGCGAGGCCACGGCCGAAGGGTTCGTCTCGATGAATCCGGCGACGCTCGAACTGGCCACCTCCGGAACCGCCAAGAAGGGCGATGTCCGTGCCGTGGCCGAAATCGCCGGCGTCATGGCCGCCAAGAAGACCTCCGACCTCATTCCCCTTTGCCATCCGTTGGCGATCTCCAAGGTGGCGGTCAGCGTGACGCCAGCCGACGGCGGCATGGCGGTTACCGCGACGGTGAAGACGACGGGTCAGACCGGCGTGGAGATGGAGGCCCTGACGGCTGTCTCGGTCGCCTGCCTGACGATCTACGACATGCTGAAAGCCGCCGACAAATCCATGTCCATCGAGACCGTCCGCCTGGTCTCCAAGACCGGCGGAGCCTCCGGCGACTTCAAACGGCAAATCGCGTGAAAAACCTCCTCGTCGATGAGGCGAGGGCGCGGATGCTGGCCCTGGCCCGGCCATTGCCCGCGGAAGAGGTCTCGCTGTATGCCGCCGCCGGCCGCACCCTCGCCGAGGATGTGATCGCCACGCGCAACCAGCCGCCGTTCACCGCCTCGGCCATGGACGGCTGGGCCGTCCGCGCCGCCGATGCTGTCGCGGGCGCGCGCCTGACCATCGCGGGCGAGAGCGCCGCCGGCCGCGGCCACACCGATGACGTCGGTCCAGGCCAGGCCGTGCGCATCTTCACTGGCGCCCCGGTTCCGCCCGGCGCCGACGCTGTGGTCATCCAGGAAAACACCATCCGCGACGGCGACCAGGTGATCGTCAACGAAGCCGCCGCGCCCCGCGCCAACCTGCGCCCCGAAGGTGGTGATTTTCGCGCTGGCGACGGGCTGCTGAAGGCCGGCGTGCGGCTCGATCCCTGGCGCGTCTCACTCGCTGCCGCCGCAGGACGCGCGACCCTTTTCGTCGCCCGCAAGCCAAAGGTTGCGATCCTGTCCACCGGCGACGAGATCGTCCTGCCGGGCACAGCGCCCGGCCCGCACCAGATCTACAATTCCGGCGCCCCGGCCCTGGCCGTTCTGGTCGAGCGATGGGGCGGCGACCCCGTGTTGCTCACGCCCGCCGGCGATACGCTTGCAGCCATTGCCGATCCGGTGCGCGATCAGGCCTGCGACGTGTTGGTCACCATCGGCGGCGCCTCGGTGGGCGACCACGACCTGGTCAAGCCGGCCCTTTCCACCCTGGGCCTTACACTGGCCTTCGAGTCCCTGAAGATGCGCCCCGGCAAGCCGACCTCGTTCGGAACCCTTGGCGATGGCAGGTACGTCCTCGGCCTGCCGGGCAATCCCGCCTCGGCCCTGGTCTGCGCCGAGCTGTTCCTGCGCCCGCTGCTGGCGGCGCTGCAAGGCGGCGATCCGGCCCTGCCGATGAGCACAGCGCGGATTGCATCGCCGCTCCCGGCAAACGGGCCCCGCGAACACTGGATGCGCGCACGCCTGTCGAGCGCGGACGGCGTTGTCACCGCGACGCCCTTTGGTGATCAGGACTCGTCGCTGATCACGGTGTTCGCGTCGGCTGATGCTCTGGTGCGCCGTCCCTGCGATGCACCCGCCGCCGACGCTGGAGGTGTGGTCGAGGTATTGAAGCTGGAGCGGCTTTAATTGCACATCTCGGTTGCGTCCTTCGAGACGCCCGCTGTCGCGGGCTCCTCAGGATGACGATGTGGGGTGGGCTGCAAAACTATTCGTCATGCTGAGGAGCGGCCCGAAAGGACGCGTCTCGAAGCACGCACCTACTTCACCCGTTCCGCCATCACCTCGGCGATCACCGATACAGCCACCTCCCACGGCGCCTTGCCGCCGGTGGGCAGGCCGATGGGGGCGTGCAGGCGCTCGATGGCCGCATCGTCAACGCCTGCCGCCCGCAAGGCAGCCAGCCGGCCTTCCAGCCTGATCCGCGCGCCCAGCAGGCCGACATAGCCGGCCGGCGAGGGCAGGGCGGCGGCCAGCGCCTCATGGTCGGTGTCGATGTCGTGGGTGGCGATGGCGATAGCCGTCCAGCGGTCGATGTCCAGAGCGGCCAACGCCTGGGTGGCCGGCTCGCGGCGATAGGCGACGCCGGCCAGCGGCGGCGGGGTCTGCGGACCCTTGGGGCGCACCAGCGTCGTCTCCATGCCGCTCTGAGCCCCCAGCTGGGCGATCGCCAGCGCCGTCGGATCGCCGCCCACCACGATAAGCCGTGGAACCGGGTCGTGCCGGCGGGACAGGGTGAAGGGGCTCTTCGTCACAGCGCAGAGCGGGCCCGTTCCTTCGGCGCAGGACCGCGTGGTCCCGTCGGTCCGGTACATGGCCGGCCGCCGGGAGGTCATCAGCTCAAGCAGGGTCCCGATCGCCGCATCGTCCGGCAGGACCCGCTCGACCAGAATCTCGATCCGCGCCCCGCACAGCAGGCGGATGTCCGGCCAGGGTCCGCCCTCGCCATAGACCAGATGCCGCGGCTGGCCGTCCTGCAGCGTCGCCGCTGCGTGGCCGGCGATGTCGCCCTCAACGCAGCCGCCTGACAGAAACCCGAGCACGCTATCGCCCGCGAACACCATCTGGGTCCCGG
>CAZJBC010000081.1:0-3201 GCA_964543805.1 uncultured Brevundimonas sp. | reverse complement strand
GAACGCCGCGGTTCTCGGGAATGGAGCCGATATCCGGGCGGCCGAGGCCCGCCGCCTTCCACAGCATATAAGGTGACCAGCGCCGCGGCCTGCCGGCTTGCACGCGCCGCCGCCAGCGCCGGCCGCACATCATCGGCCAGCCCGAACAACGGCCAGTCGGTGAGGGCGTTGAAGGTCATGAACGGGGTTTAGCCTAACGAGGCCGCCGGGCGAAGGGCGGTCGGATCGACGGCTTGTGCGGCGAAGCCCGTTTGCTAGGCTGGCGCGCAGCAGGAACAGCTCTCAACGAGGAGGCGTTCCGACCGGGGGCGACATGGAAGGCCATACAGGAGTGCGACGTGACTTTGGTCCATGGATGCTGGTCCTGTTGCCGGCGGTCGCGACAGCGTTGATTCAGGCCACGGAGCCTTTCGCGAACATGAAGGTTCGTGACCTGCACCTTCACAGCGGTATGGCCTACCTGGTCCGACAGGGATTGAGCGGCGCATGGGCGGTCGTGCTTATCGCCCCGCTTTTGAATCCTCAACGCCAGCGCTGGGCTGCAATTTGGGCAACCCTGGTCGCCGGCTTAGCCGTGCTCGGCGCGGGCCTGACATCCTCCGCGATCTTGCTGGCCGCCCTGCGCACAACCAGTGGGGTAGCAGGCGCACTGATCATCGCCCTTGCCTATGGAACGATCGCAGACCGGATCTCGACTCGGCGCCAGGCCGGCGCGCTGTTTGTCCTGCGGCTCGCGCAGGTTGGGGTGGCCCTGGCTGGTTCCTCGCTGCTCGTATTTCTGTTTGCAGTCTCCTGGAACCCCAACGACGTCAGGTCAGCGTCGTCGATCCTGGCGAGCGCCGCCCAAAATGGCCTTCTAACTCTTGGCGGCGCAATCCTGCTGATTTCAGCCGCCACTTGGCTCGTCACGCGATTAGACGCCGAAATCTCCCAGGATCAGGGACCCCGCTGGTTCGGCGATTCGGGTCTAGTGCAGGGATGGAAGACCTGGCTGCCGCTGATCGCAGCCGCAATCCTTGCGGCCGCAGCACAAGGCATCAACTCCGGAAATTGGCCTGTCGATGTGAAGGGTCCGGGCCGGGCGTATCAAGCCGCTGTGGTTTACGGCCTTTCCGGCGCAATTGCGCAAATGGCGGCTGTTCCGGTTGGCGGGCTGATCGCCTACTTCAGCGTGAGGCGAAATCTCAGTCCGCTTTGGCCGGCGAGTTGGCTGTTTGGCGTGACCGCCCTTTTTGCGCTGGCGGCAATTTTCAGTTCCACAGCCAGCTCGGCCGTATTTGTCGGGGTCGGCCGTGAGTTCTGTCTCGCCGCCGCGACTTTCTGCGTTCTGGTGACCATCCTGAGTAAGGCGACGCCGGGATTCGGACTGCAGATCTTGGCGTTGTTCATTTACTTGCAGTCCACCGTGGAGGGAGCCCTGACGTGGATCGTGCAAGACTGGATTGCGCCTGTTCTCTCCAATTCGGCCATAAGCGCCAGAATCTCCGCGCTTGAGTTGTCGTTAGGTCTTCTGCTCTTGGCCGCAGTCCTGAGCGTCGTCGCCACCGGGACCTTTGGCGGAGGCTCGCCGGCCGAGTCGGAACGACGGGCATGGACCGGGGAACCGGGTGTTCGCATTGGCCGAAGAGGATATCTGGTATGGATCGCCCCTCTACTAGCATTGACGGGTCTGCTCGTGGCGACCCTTTGGCCTCACCCCGTCATGGTCTGGGTGGTGCAAACGGCGCTCAATATCAGTCCGCTCGTCGCGCTGGCGATCTTCCTTTCCTGGTGGCGGCTGCATGATCTCGACCGCTCCGGTTGGCTCGCTCTCCTGATTCTGGTTCCCGGACTAAACCTGCTGCTTGTAGCGGCGCTGGCCTGCAAGAAAGGGACAGTTGGCCCGAACCGGTTCGGGCCGGCCCCCGTGGCGTCGGAGGCTTAGAACTCGCCCAGTTCGGCTCATGGTAAACAGCCGATTCAGACTCCGGTTCCGGTTCCTTAACGCCTCACCTTTACGGTGGCCCCAATCAATCCGGTGGGGCGGAACAACCGCAGATGAATTCACTCGTGTCCAAGCTTGCCCTCGGCGCGTCGCAGTTCCGGTTCGAGGGCGCTGCGCCCCATCCGCGCGCTCGCTCGCCCCAGGCCGAGGTCGCCGAGATCATCGCCGTGGCGGCGCGCTCGGGCGTTTCAACCCTGGATGCGGCAGTCTCCTTCGACTCCGGCGAGGCCATTATCGGCGCTGCGCCCAACCTGCACAGCTTCAAAATTTTGGTCCGCGCCGCGCGCGCCGACAAGGGGCCCGACCATGTCGAGGCCGAAGCCCGCGCCTCGCTGAATCGCCTGGGCGTTTCCCGCGCCGAAGCCATCATCGTCCAGAACGCCGGCGAGCTGTTCGGCCGCGGCGGGCCTGACCTGTGGGACAAGCTGCTGGATCTGAAGGACCAGGGCCTGTTCGACAAGATCGGCGTCGTGGCCCTGGCCAGCGACGATCCGCTCGGCATCGCCAAGCGCTTCCACCCGGACATTATCCAGTCGCCCGCCTCGCTGCTCGATCAGCGCCTGCTGGCCAATGGAACCTTGGCGGCTGTCGCCGAACTTGGCGTCGAGGTGCATCTGCGCTCGATTTTCCTGCAGGGTCTTTTGTTCCTGCCGCCCGACCGCATGCCCGCCCCGCTGAAGGGCGCGGCCTCGTCCCTGTCGCGCGTGCGCCGCATGATCGCCGAGGGCCGGTCCGATCCCATGCAGGCGGCGCTCGGGTTCGCACTGTCGCGTCATGAGGCCAGCCAGGTGATCGTCAATGTCACCAGCGCCCAGGAACTCAACGCCATGGTCGCCGCCGCCTCCAGCCCGCCGCCGGAGCTCGACTGGGACGGCATGGCGATCGACGACGCGGCGGCCCTGAACCACGGGTCGGTCGCGGCGTAGCGCCAAACCGTCGAACGCCGTTGGCGCGGAGAAGCCGAAAGACAAGAAAACCACAAAGGTCACAAAGGACGACGCAAAGGACACGAAGGCCTTTGTGACCTTCATGCATCCTCTGTGACCTTGTGGTTTTCTTTCAAGCGCGCCAAAGCCGCGCATCTATTTTCCCGTTTTGTTCTTGCCTCGCCATTGGCCATGATGCACGATCCCGGGCATGGAACAGCGCATCAGCTTTATCACTCTCGGCGTCGCCGATCTGGCCCGCAGCCGCACTTTTTACGAGGCTCTGGGCTG
>CAZJBC010000080.1:7520-10462 GCA_964543805.1 uncultured Brevundimonas sp. | reverse complement strand
GGCGGTGGCGCGGTCCTTGGTCAGGGCGGCGTGGAAGGCTTTGGATTTCGCATCGAACTGGTCGGCCAGGGCGGGCGAGGCCAGACGCGCGCTGGCCGCCAGCATGATCATGTTCTCGTCGTTGAACACCGGGGTTCCGACCGGCGTCGCGCGGGCCGGATTGGGCAGGGCGGTCGGGACCGCGTCCCGCTCGTCGGAGATGCGCCTGTGGCAGGCGTGGCAGTCGAAGAAATAGAGCTGCGGAAACACCCCATCCTGACCAACCGTGGGATTGCCATAGAGCGTCACCGCCCGGTCCAGAGCCAGAGCCTGGCCGACCGCCCAGGTCTTGACCCCGCCGGCCGACGTTTTGCGTTTGAGATAGTCGGCGTCGACCGTGTGGTGACTCTGCAGGCTGGTGAACAGGTCAAGCTCGAAGGACAGGCGCGGATGCCCCGCCGCCATCAGCTTGTGGCTGACGAACTGGCCCGGTTTGTCCGAACCGAAATGACAATCGAGGCAGATCGCGGCGCGCACCTTGGGATCGTCCAGGGCGACCATGCCCCGGGCGACATTGGCCGCATGGGTGGCGGGCACGGTGTAGTGGTCCGACAGCCAGCCCCGCGATCCGCCGTGGCAGGCTTCGCAGCCCACCCCGTCGGTGATCTGGAACTTGGCCCCGCGCAGGGCGACGGGCGCGGGGTCGGCGTGGCAGCCCAGGCATTCGGGCGCATCCTGCGCCGAGGCGAGGCCGAGCTTGTCGGCGATGGCCTTGGCGCGCGGCTGGGAAAGGATGACGTAGGCGCGCGAATGCTGCCCGGCCTGGCTGGCCGGATCCTGCCAGGTGAACAGCTCGTTCTGGCGAACCACCGCCCCGGAGGGCGCCAGGCGCCCGTGACAGCTGGACCCTGCGCAGGAGGCGACGCCTTCGTGAGCCGGCGCATTGCGCTGGGCTTGCCCTGCGGCGGGGGCAAGGGCGATGAACAGGGTTCCTAGGACCGCCCAGCAGAGCGCCGCCCTCAATCCCCAGCCGCCGTCCTTCATACGCGCCAACGCCAGTTTCCCGCCGGGCCGGGCGATCCACACCCGCGCCCCAAGTCAGAATCCTATCAGCATCGATTCAGGTTCGGTAGCGCCGTTCTCAAGGTCGCGATCGTCTGATTGACTTCACTCAGGCTCATACCGCCGTCGATATACAATCTGCCCCCTGTGATCGGCGTTGTGAGCACGGGTGAAACGATGACCTTATCGTCGAATACGACCGCGAGGGTCCGTCCGAGGTTGGCCGTTGTCACGTCGGCGAGCTGACGACTCCCTGTCCGGTCCAGACTCAGGTCGATTACAGGCGCGCCCCTGTCACTGTAGCCCAACCGAATTGAACAGACGCTGTAGCCCGAGACAGCGACGCGGCGCTGGACGACCAACGGATGGCTGTACGGATCTGGGCCATTCAGAATTTCCTGACCCGGCTCGGCGATGGGCGGCGGCCCGCCGGGCGGCGGCTCGCTGGCCAACCGGAAGTTCAAGCGAGCCGGCTCTGAGGGATAAGGAGCTTCAACCTTTGGCGCCCCCGCGGTAGAGATGGGCAGACAGCCTCGACCCGTGGCTCCGGCGCCGATGACCAGCGCCACGACAAGGGGTCTGATCATGCCCCGCTCTCCTACATGACGACCGGCTGTGTCGGCCTGAAACTTCCCGCGTCGGCCTGGGCCCAGTAGGGGGCGTAGATGGTCGCCTCGGCGTCCTTCAGCAGCGCGCCCTCTTCGATGGTCGGATAGGCGCGGCCGGCCTCGGTCGAGGTCTTGCCCAGGATATGCTGGTGCAGGTGGTGCGAGCGGAACCCTTCCGGATGGGTCAAGCCAGCGGCGCGGGTGATCTCGGCCAGGGCCTTCAGGGTCTTTTCGTGGAAACGGTAGACGCGCTCGGCCTTGTCGTCGACCACCAGGCCGCGCTGACGGCCCAGGTCCTGGGTGGTGATGCCGGTGGGGCAGGTGTCCAGATGGCACTTCATCGACTGGATGCAGCCCAGCGAGAACATGAAAGCCCTGGCCGCATTGGACCAGTCGGCGCCCATGGAGCAGTTGGCCGCGATCCCCGCCGCCGAATAGACCTTGCCCGCCGCGCCCAGCTTGATCTTGTCGCGCAGACCCGTCCCGATCAGGGCGTTGCGCACCAGCGCCAGGCCATCCTTCAGCGGCGCGCCGAAGCTGTTGGTCAGCTCGAGCGGCGCAGCCCCCGTGCCGCCCTCGCCGCCATCGACAACGATGTAGTCGAGCAATATGCCGGTATCGAGCATGGCCTTCATGATCGCGAAGATCTCGTGCGGATGGCCGACGCACAGCTTGATCCCCACCGGCTTGCCGCCCGACAGCTCGCGCAACTGGGCGACAAAGGCCAGCATCTCGCGCGGCGTGGAAAAGGCCGAGTGGGCGGCCGGCGAGATACAGTCCACGCCCACCGGCACGTGGCGCGTCTCGGCGATCTCGGGGGTGACCTTGGCGCCCGGCAGCATGCCGCCGTGACCGGGCTTGGCGCCCTGGGAGAGCTTGATCTCGATCATCCGGATCGGGTCGGCGGCGGCGCGGGCCTCGAACCGGGCCGGATCGAACCGCCCGTCGGCGCCGCGCGCCCCGAAATAGCCCGAGCCGATTTCCCAGACGAGGTCGCCCTTGTGCTTGAGGTGATAGGGCGAGACCCCGCCCTCGCCGGTGTCGTGATAAAAGCCGCCACGCGAGGCGCCCATGTTCAGAGCCTCGATGGCCTTGGCGCCCAGCGATCCGAAACTCATGGCCGAGATGTTGAAGATCGAAGCCGAGTAGGGCCGGGGGCACTGGGGCCCGCCGATCTCGACGCGGAAATTATGGTCCAGTTTGTCGGTCGGTTTGATGGAGTGCGAGAACCATTCGTACTGCTCGGAATAGACATCCAGCTCGGTGCCCATGGGGTGGGCGTCCTTCGGGAAG
>CAZJBC010000080.1:0-7510 GCA_964543805.1 uncultured Brevundimonas sp. | reverse complement strand
GTCTTCCTGCCCCTTGGCGCGGGCGTAGACCAGGGCGCGCTGCATGCGGCTGAACGGGCGGCCCTCCAGATCGCCCTCAACAATGTAGTTGCGCAGGTAGGGGCCAACGTCCTCGAACATCCAGCGCAGCCGCGACAGGATCGGATAGTTGCGCCACAGGGTGTGGTGGGTCTGAAGGATGTCGGCCACGCCCAGCGCGGCCAGCGGCAGAAACACGATCAGCCCCCACAGCGCCGGCGTCCAGTACACCGCCCAGGCAAAACAGGCGCCGACGCCGATCAGAACCGCGATGAAGACCGAGTAGCGCACGAGGGCGGAATTCACAGGCCTGCTCCCAAGTTTCGGGGACGGTGAGGATGGGGCGATTCGCGGATACCGGCTCCTTGGCTTTGCGACCCCTATTTCCCCCGCCGCCCGTGCGCCGCCGCATGCCGTCCCTTGTGCGCAACAACCGGAACCGGCTTGCCCGCCGGCTGGGCTGCGGCGCCAGCCGGGTCGGGAGTCTTGCCTTCCCAGATGGCCACGGTCGCGGCGCTGACGGCCTGGATCATGGCCAGCCGCTCGCGGACCGGCTTGCGGGTGCGCGGGATGAACACCGCCACGGCGTAGGTGTGGCCATCGGGCGCGGTCAGCAGTCCGACGTCGTTGATGCCGACCGCGGCGCCCTGCAGATCGGGCCCGGTGCCGGTCTTGTGGGCGGCGCTCCAGCCGTCAGACAGGCCGCCCTTCAGCCGGTTCGGCCCGGTGCGCACCGCTTTCAGCACCGAGAGCAGATAGGCCGTCGAGGCGGGCGACAACAGCTCGCCGCGCTGCAGCCGGGCGAGCGCCGTGACCGTCCCGACCGGCGTCGCGCCGTCGGAGGGATTGGTCAGATAGCGGTCCAGCGCCTGCTGGCGCGCCGGCATGGGCACGCGGCCCCGGGCGGCCTCGAAATTGCCGCCGTCGCTAAAGGACGGGTCCCACGTCAGGCCGGCGATCGAAGCCTGCAGATTGCGCTCGTCCGAGCCCAGGCGGATGCCGGTGATCCCCTTGGCGGCCAGGGTCTGGGTGATGACCGGCAGGCCCGCCAGCCGCACCAGGGTGTCGTTGGCCGAATTGTCGCTCTCGATCAGGGCAAAGCGCAGCAGGCGCTCCACCGTGGTCGGCAGGCCTTCGTCGGGCACCACATGGCCCAGGGGCTGATTGAAGACGCTGCGGTCGGATTTCTGCATGAGGACGGGGGTGTCGAGGCTCAGCCGGCCATGGTCGATGGCGTCCATGACCCCGACCGCGATCCAGGCCTTCGAGACGCTCTGTTGCGGAAACCAGTCCTGGCCGCCGACTGAGGCGATCCAGCCGATGGTCACGTCTTCCACCGCGATGCCGGTTTTCTCGCCATACTGGGCGGCGATGTCGTCCAGCGCCTTTTGCAGGGCGGCCGGGGCCGGCGGGGCTGGCGTTCCGGGACGGGGGGCGGGCGGACGCACCGGCTGGGCGGGCAGGGCCGCCGTCGCTGCTGTCCTGAACCTCGCGGACTTTTGAACCAGGGCGACTACGCCCCATCCGGCCAGCCCGACCAGCACCGCCAGACCCAGGCCAAACAGCAGCGCGCGCGCCAGCCCGCCGCCTCCCCGCCGGTGCGACCGGCGGCGCGGGGCGCGCAGGGGCGAGGACTCGATCCGGGAGATGTGCCTGCGACGCGCCACGGGCCTCTAATGCGCGAGGCGGCGAAAGGCGCCGGACTGGGCACAGGTGCGGACCCGCCGAGGGGCTATCTTCAACATGGCCGGGTTCTGGTCAGAGGGCGTGGCGAAAAAAAGACTCAGATGGCCCGCCGCACCCATTCGTTCACAGCCGCGTTTAAAGAAAATGACAGTTCAGTTTGTTTCCCGCCGCGCCTTTGTGTTCACAGGCTCGGCGGCGATGCTCGCCGGTTGCGCCCGGCCGGTTGGACAATCCCGCCGCGCCACACCTTCCGCAGCCGTCGAGGCGCCCGTCGCCATCACTGCCGCGCAGCTTCAACAGGCCCCGGCCGATGCGCGCACCCGCGCCTTCTACGCAGCCCGGGAATGGCGCCCCGCCTGGACGCCACAGGCGCGGGCCCAGCTGGCGGCGGCGCAGGCCGACCTGACCCGCCACGCCATCGATCCTTCACGCCTGCCCCCTCCGCCGCCGGCCAGCGACCCCGCCGCCCGGGAAATCGGGCTCACCCTGGCGGCCATGACCCTGGGCGACATGCTGTCGAAGGGCCTGACCGACCCGGCCGGAGTCCTCGATATCTTCGCCCTCTAGCGCAATGCGCCCGACATCGATGCCGGCCTCAGCCAGGCGCTCGACCAGAACGTGCTGGCCGCCTGGCTGGCGGGCCTGGCGCCGCAGGACGCCGAATACCGCGCCCTGTCGGGCGCCTATCTGCGATACCTCGAACTGGCTCGCGGCCCGCCGCCGCCAGCGATTCCCGCGGGCAAGGCCATCCATCCGGGCATGCGCGATCCCCGCGTTCCCCAGCTTGCCCAGACCCTGATCGCCGGCGGTTATCTGGCCGCCGACGGCGCCGCCGACTATGCGTTAAACCCTGTCCACGACGCGGCCCTGACCGCCGCTGTCAAGGCGCTGCAGGACGAGCAGGGGATCAACAGCGACGGGGTCGTCGGGACGGGCACAGTCACCGTGCTCAATGCGGGCCCTCAGGACCGCGCCCGCCAGATAGCGCTCAATCTCGAGGCCCGCCGCTGGCTGAAACGCCAGGTTCCAGCCACCCGGATTGACGTCAACACCGCGGCCGCCGTTCTCGACTATTACCGGGACGGCAAGCTGGCCGATACGCGCCGCACCGTGACGGGCAAGCGCGCCACGCCGACTCCCAATCTGTCCAGCGCCTTTTCGACCGTGGTGGCCAATCCGCCATGGAACGTGCCTGACGGCATCGCCAAAAAGGAAGTCCTTCCCAAGGGCCAGGCTTATCTGGAGGCCAATGACATGTACGTCCAGGACGGCCGGGTCATTCAGCGGCCGGGGCCAAAGTCGTCGCTGGGCCGCGTCAAGTTCGACATGCAGGACCGCTACGCCATCTATCTGCACGACACACCGTCAAAGGCCGCCTTCCAGGCCAACGAACGCCACAGCAGTCACGGTTGTGTGCGGGTGGACGACGCAGTCGGCTTTGCCCGCCGGCTGGCCATGGAGCGCGGCGCGCTCGACGCACTGGATGCGGCCCTGGCCACCACCGACACCACGCCGGTCGCCCTGACCCAGGCCGTGCCCGTCCGCCTGATGTACCACACCGCCTGGCTGACCCCGGCCGGCAAGATCGCCTTTCGGCCCGACGTCTACGGCTGGGACGAACTGTTGGCCACGGCGCTGGGCATGCCGCCGCCGGCGCCGCGCGAGGCCGGTCCGGCCGCCGCGGTCGATGTCGGGCCTTGAACCGCAGGGTATGAGCGCCGACAGTTATGGTCATGAGCGCCAGGCCACGGCTGCAACAGAACAAGAAGGGCCGCCTCCGGCGCGGTCTCACAGCCGCTGAGATTTCCGGCCTGCGCCCGCTGTTCGGCGAGGTCCTCGGCTATGGCGACGTTCGGGTCCACCGCGGCGCCGGTCTGAACCCGCTCGCGATGATCGCCTTTATCAACGGCAACCCGGCCATAGCGCTCGGCCGCCACATCCACATCGCCGCCGCCCTTTACCGCGATGACTATGCGCCAGACCGCGAAGCCTTCGGCCATTTCATCGTCCACGAGGCCGTTCACGTCTGGCAGTGGGCCAGCGGCCGGTTCAATCCGCTCGTCTATCTTTGGCAGTACAACACCCGTCCCGGCCACGGCTATGACATCGCCGCCGTCACCGCCGAAAGCCGGTTCGACGGCCTGGGCTATGATCAGCAGGCCGAAGTCGCGCGCCACTATTTCATTGGCGAATGCAACGGCGATCCGGCGCGGCGGGCCCGGGCGGCGCAGCTGCGGCCGGTGCTCGTCCAGGCGCTGCCACTGGCCGGCAGGCGCGACGCGTCATTCGTGTAGTACATCAAATTTAAGCGTTGTAATTGAGTGCGGGTTCTGGCCAAGCTTGGGTCGAAATCAGCCAAGGGCCTTCGTCCATGACCCCCAGCGACGCCTGTATCGCCTTCATCAAGGGCTTCGAGGCCTGCCGTCTGAAAGCCTATCTGCCGACGCCCCATGACGTGCCGACCATCGGCTGGGGCTCGACCGGCCCCGACATCCACATGGGCATGACCTGGACCCAAGGTCAGGCCGACACGCGGTTTGCGGCCGACCTGACCGCCTTTGCCGCCGGAGTGACCCACGACCTGGCGGGCGTCGCCACAACGCAAGGCCAGTTCGACGCCATGGTCAGTTTTGCTTACAATGTCGGCGAGGCCGGCTTCCACGACAGCAACCTTTTGCGTCTGCATCGGGCGGGGGATTACCCCGGGGCCGAGGCGCAGTTCGGTCGCTGGACAAGGCAAAAGGGCGTTGTGCTGGCGGGTCTGGTCCGCCGCCGGGCGGGCGAGGCGGCGATGTACGGCGGGCCGGCCTAGGGGACCAGTTTCCGTTACGTCATCCTTGCATTGAAATTTAAGCGTTATGCGAATAGCCTCCCGCCCATAATCCATAACAACGATCCGGCTCGTCTCCGGGAGGACCAAATGAAAACTCGTCGTCTGTTGGCCGCATCGGCCGTCGCCGCCCTTGTCGGGGTTTGGGGCATTTCCGGGCTTGGCGCGGGTCCGTCCCTGCAGGCCGCCGCCGCCACCGCCCAGAAGGTCGATAATTTCCAGCTGACCGACCAGAACCTGATGGCCCATGACCTGTATCGCCTGGCCGACGCCAAGGCGGTGGTGTTCATCACCCAGGCCAACGGCGACGCCGTCGTGCGCGCCAACGCCGCGGCCTACAATGCGCTGAAGGCGTCCTTTGCCGACAAGGGCGTCGAGTTCTTCATGCTGAACTCCAATCCCGCCGACACCCGCGAGGCGGTGGCCAAGGAAGCAGCCGACTATCACTATGACTTCCCGATCCTGCAGGACACCTACCAGCTGGTCGGCGAGCAGCTGGGCCTGCAAAAGACCGGCGAAGTGATCGTTGTTGATCCCAAGACCTGGTCCATCGTCTTCCGTGGCCCGATTGACGACCGCGTCACCGCCGCCCGCACCAAGACCGCCGCCACCAAAACCTATGCGAAAGACGCCCTGGACGCCGTGATCGGCGGCCACGCCCCGACGGTGGCCCATGTCGACGCGCCCGGCTCGAAGATCGCCCTGCTGCAGGCCAGCGCCGATGGCGCCAAGGTCTCGTACGTCAAGGACATCGCCCCGATGATCCAGGCCAAATGCACCGGCTGTCACGAAGCCGGCGGCATCGGCCCCATGACCCTGACCAGTTATAATGACGTCAAGGGTCATGCCTCGATGATCCGCGAGGTCATCCGCACCAAGCGCATGCCGCCGTTCCACGCCGACCCGCGCATCGGAACCTTCCACGACGACAAGAGCCTGTCGGCCGACCAGATCAAGACCCTGGTCCACTGGATCGAAGCGGGCGCCCAGCGCGGCGACGGCGCCGACCCGCTGGCGGCTCAGACCTTCCAGGCCCCCGAGTGGCCGCTCGGCAAGCCCGATGTCGTGCTCGACATCCCGGCTTTCACCATCCCGGCCACCGGCGTCGTTGATTACAAGACCCCCTACGTCGCCATGCCCGCGGGCCTGGGCGACCGCTGGCTGCGCGCCTCAACCGTCAAGGTCGATCAGCGCCAGGGCGTCCACCACGTCCTGACCCACTACATGGCGACGGTTCCCACTGGCAACGCCAGCTTCGCCGGCGGCGGCACGGGCCCTTCGGTCGGCGGCTATGCGGTCGGCGCCGAGTCCTCGATCATGCCGGCCGACAGCGGCACGCTGGTGCCCAACGGCGGCGCCATCGGCTTCCAGATGCACTACACCCCGTTCGGCAAGGAAGCGGTCGACCACACCAAGCTTGGCCTCTACTTCTACGAAAAGGGCAAGGAGCCGACCTACATCATGCATAACAGCGTGATCATGGACACGGCCCTGAGCATCCCGGCCAATGATCCGGCGTGGCAAGACACCGCCTATATGACCTTCACCCACGATGCGACGTTGTATTCGGCCTTCCCGCACGCCCACTACCGCGCGGTGTCGACCAGCCTGGAGATCATGTATCCGGACGGCAAGCGGCAGATGCTGCTGGCCCTGCCCCGCTATGACTTCAACTGGCAGGGCGCCTATGTGTTCGAGCACCCGATCGACATTCCGGCCGGCTCGAAACTGATCGCCCACTACACCTACGACAATTCCACGCGGAATCCGGCCAACCCGGACCACAATGTGAACGTGCGCTGGGGCGAGCAGTCGTTCCAGGAAATGTTCTACATGTCCTATGCCTATGAGTGGAAAGGTGAAACCGCCGCCCACCGCGTGGCCTACGACAACGATCTGAACGCCAGCCGCGCCTTCGGCATGATCGACAAGAACGTGGACGGCAAGATCGAGGTGGCCGAACTGACGGGCGCCCAGGCCGCCCTTCGTCCGCTGTTTTCCATGTTCGACCGCAACGGCGACGGCGGCCTCGACCCGTCCGAACTGGCCGCCGCGCAAGCCGCGTCCCGCTCGGCCGGCGCCGCGGCGACCACCCGCCGGGCCGGCGGCGCCGCTCCGGCTCCCGGCGCCAGCGCCGAGGCGACGCGTCCGCAGGGGTAGTTTAAAGCCGTCATCCTCCGGTGGCCGCCAGGCCAGCCCGAGGATGACGGAGCGCCCTTGCTCGTCTTCCACACCGTCGCCAAGCTCGCCCCATGCGCAGACTGCTGACCTGGGTGGCGCTGGCCGCCGCCCTTAGCCTTTCCGGAACCGTTGTCATGGCCCAGGCTCCCGCTTCGCCCGCGCCCGATCCCAACGCCTATCTGGAACAGATCGAGGGCGACCAGGCCCTGGCCTTCGCCCGGGCGGAGAACGCCCGCACCCTGCCGATCCTGCAGAACGATCGACGTTACCAGACCAACTACGAACAGACCCTGGCCATCGCCACCGCGCCCGACCGCATCCCGCCGGCCGGCTTTTCGGGCGATCAGGCCATGCGCGGCTACTGGCAGGACGAGACCCATGTGCGCGGCATCTGGCGCGAGACGAGCCGGGCCAGCTACGCCACGGCCAACCCCGCCTGGCGAACAATCCTGGATCTCGACGCCATAGCCAAGGCCGAGAACCGCAACTGGGTGTGGAAGGGCGCAACCTGCCTGCCGCCGGACGAGCGCCTGTGCCTAGTCGAGCTGTCCGATGGCGGCAAGGACGCGGTGACGGTGCGCGAATTCGATACCCAGACCGGCCGGTTCGTCGACGGCGGTTTCGTCTCGCCCGAGGCCAAGCAGACGCTGGACTGGCTGGACGAGAACACCGTCCTGATCGCCACCGACTGGGGCCCGGGCTCCATGACCCACTCGGGCTATGCCTATATCGTCAAGCGCTGGACGCGGGGAACGCCGCTGTCTTCGGCGGTGGAGATCTTCCGCGGCAAGCCCG
>CAZJBC010000079.1:0-10577 GCA_964543805.1 uncultured Brevundimonas sp. | reverse complement strand
TTCCAGCGCTTTTCGCTCGAGCGTATCTGTTTGACGTCCATCAGGGCGCGGATCCGCTCGCCCAGAGCCGTCTGGCTGGTGAGGCGTTTGGTCAGCATCTCGCCATAGGCCAGGACCTCGGCGTCTTCCGGCTTGTCGCGCAGCATGGGGACGATGACGATCTGTCTTGGGGCGATGGCTGGCGGCAGGCGAAGGCCATCGTCGTCGCCGTGGGTCATGATCACGCCGCCGATCAGCCGGGTGGAGACCCCCCAGCTGGTGGTGTGGCAGAATTCCACGGTCTCGTCGGCGCTCTGGAACTTGATGTCCTGCGCCCTGGCAAAATTCTGACCGAGATAATGCGAGGTGCCGGCCTGCAGGGCCTTGCCGTCCTGCATCATGGCCTCGATGGAATAGGTGGCCACGGCGCCGGGAAAGCGTTCGTTCTCGGGCTTTTCGCCGGCGACGACCGGCATGGCCAGGGTGTTTTCGGCAAAGTCGCGATAGACCTCGAGCATCTTGAGCGTCTCTTCGCGGGCGCCGGCCTCGTCGGCATGGGCGGTGTGGCCCTCCTGCCAAAGGAACTCGGAGGTGCGCAGGAACAGTCGCGTGCGCATCTCCCAGCGCACGACGTTGGCCCACTGGTTGACCAGCATGGGCAGGTCCCGGTGGCTCTTGATCCAGCGAGAGAAGGCCTCGCCGATGATGGTTTCGGACGTGGGGCGAATGATCAGCGGTTCTTCGAGCCTGGCGTCCGGGTCCACCGCCAGCTTGCCGTCGATCATCTTCAGCCGGTGATGAGTGACCACCGCCATTTCCTTGGCGAAGCCCTCGACGTGGCCGGCCTCTTTGGCGATGAAGCTCATCGGGATGAACAGCGGGAAATAACAGTTGTCGTGGCCGGTATCCTTGATCCGGCGATCGAGGTCCTTCTGGATCAGCTCCCACACCCCATAGCCCCACGGTTTGATGATCATGGCGCCGCGCACGGGTGAGTTTTCGGCCATATCGGCTTCGCGCACGACGGCCTGGTACCATTCGGGAAAATCAGCGCGGGTGACGCTGAGGGCGCGTTGCATAGGGCAAACTCTCAGGAACTTGGAATCGGGCTAACCCTTAGACGCGCCCGGCAGGATAGAAAAGCCAGTGGTTCAGTTGTGGGCAAGCGCCGTCGGCGGGTTGTCCAGCGCCGCGATAACGGCGGCGGTCATCGGCGCTGTCAGGGCGGGCCCCCTGCCCTGTCCGCCCTGGCGAACGAGGACGAGGCGTTGCGAGGGGACGACGATGACGTTCTGGCCCAGGGCGCCCAGGGCGGCGAAGGTGTCGAGCGGCGCGCCCTCGAACTGGTGCTTGAGGGCCGGGTTGGCGCTGGGCGCATAGCCCGGTTTGGCGTTCACCCACCACAGATAGCCGTAGGCGCCGTTGAGCGTCTGGGACGGGCTGGTGGCGTCGTGGAAATAACCCGGACTGACCACAGCCTTGCCGTTCCAGGCGCCGCCGGCCAGCGCCATCAGGCCAAACCGGGCCATGTCGCGGGCCGTGCAGTTGGCGGTGTAGTAGTTGGTCACCGTCTTGCCGGCGGCGTCCTTGCCCTGGTTGGTCAGCCATGTCGACTTCATGCCCAGGGGATCGAGCAGCTTGCGTTTGGCGTAGGCCTCGAACGGCTCGCCGGCGGCGCGCTGCACCAGGTGGAACATCAGGTGATAGACGGGCGTGTTGTAGTGCCAGTGCGTTCCCGGCGGATTGATCAAGGGCGCGGCGGCGTTCAGCGCTGCCTGGTCGCCCATCACATTGCGCACCGCCAGGCCCGTATCATCCAGACCGCTGGTCATGGTGATCATGTGCCGGATGGTGATGGCCTGTTTCGGCGTCCCCTTCCACTCGGGGAAGAAGTCCGAGGCGCTCTGGTCCAGGCTCTTGATCTTGCCTTCATCGAGGCAACAGCCGGTCAGCACCGAAGTTATGCTCTTGCCGGCCGACTGGATGGCCTGCAGCTTTTCAGGCCCGCCCTCCGCGCCGTAGGCCTCGGCGACAATCCGTCCGTCGCGCAGGACCATGACGCTGGTGCTGGCGTCAGCAACGGCGGCGGAGACAGCGGCGGCGAGCCTGGCGGGATCGAAGCCGGCGGCTTTGGGATCGCTCGTCGCCCAAGTGCCGTCGCCCGGCCAGAAAGACGCCGGACGGGCCTGTGCGAACGCCCGGGGCGCAGCTGCGAGAGCGGCGGTGGCGGCCAGAACATTGCGCCGCGTGGACTTGAGCATGTGGCCTCTCCCAATGATCACTTTGTAACCCGCACGGTGCGTGTTCTCATAATGTTCTTGTGTCTTTTGCGAGTCGAGTTACTACATAGTCGAACTTCGCATGCCTTTGGGCAGCTTCACGCGTTACTGTCGAGAGCATGGCCGAACAGCAGAACTTCATCCGCGTACGGGGCGCCCGCGAGCACAATCTGAAGGATGTCTCCGTCGACATCCCGCGGGGCGAGCTGGTGGTGATCACCGGCCTTTCCGGCTCTGGCAAGTCGTCGCTGGCGTTCGACACCATCTATGCCGAGGGCCAACGCCGCTACGTCGAAAGCCTGTCGGCCTATGCGCGCCAGTTCCTGGAGCTGATGAGCAAACCGGATGTGGACCTGATAGAGGGCCTGTCGCCGGCGATCTCGATCGAACAGCGCACGACCAGCCGCAATCCGCGCTCGACCGTCGGCACGGTCACCGAGATCCACGACTATATGCGCCTTCTGTGGGCGCGGGTGGGCATCGCCTATTCGCCGGCCACCGGCCTGCCGATTGAGAAACAGACGATCAGCATGATGGTCGACCGCATCATGGCCCTGCCTGAAGGCACCCGCCTGCTGCTGCTGGCGCCCGTGGTGCGCGACCGCAAGGGTGAGTACCGCAAGGAATTCGCCGACTGGCAGCGGGCGGGATACCAGCGGGTCAAGGTGGACGGCGCTTTCTACGCCATTGAGGACGCGCCGGTTCTCGACAAGAAGTTCAAGCACGACATCGACATTGTCGTGGACCGGCTGGTCGTAAAGCCGGACCTGCAAACCCGTCTGGCCGACAGTCTTGAACAGGCCCTGCGCCTGTCCGACGGCCTGGCCATGGCCGAGTTCGCCGATCTGGCCGAGGGCGAGAGCGAGCCGCAGCGCCTGCTGTTTTCCGAAAAGTTCGCCTGTCCGGTGTCAGGGTTCACCATCGCCGAGATCGAGCCGCGGCTGTTTTCCTTCAACAATCCGGCCGGCGCCTGCCCGGTTTGCGACGGGCTGGGCCAGAAGCTGACTTTCGATGCGGATCTGGTGGTGCCGGACAAGGACAAGACCCTTCACAAGGGCGCGGTCTCGCCCTGGGCGCGGGGCCCATCGCCGCTCTACACCCAGACTCTGCAGGCCCTGGCGCGGCACTACGGGTTTTCCATGGACGAGCCATGGTGGAAACTGCCGGACCGGGCGCGCGAGGTGGTGATGTACGGCTCCGGGCCGGAGAAAATCCAGTTCGTCTATGACGACAACGCCCGCCGCTATGAGGTCTCCAAGACGTTCGAGGGCGTACTGCCTAATCTGGAACGGCGCTGGCGCGAGACGGACTCGGCCTGGGTGCGCGAGGAGCTCGGCCGCTATCAGTCCGAGACGCCGTGCGAAGCCTGCGGCGGCAAGCGGCTCAAACCCGAGGCCCTTTCAGTCAAGATCGCCGGCAAGGATGTGGCTGAGGTATCGGCCTATTCGATCAACCAGGCGCGGGAATGGTTCACCGACCTGGAATCCTCGCTCAGCGCCAAACAGATCGAGATCGCCGCGCGGATCCTGAAGGAGATCAACAACCGGCTGCGGTTCCTGATGGACGTCGGCCTCAACTACCTGAACCTGGCGCGCGCCTCGGGCACGCTATCGGGCGGCGAGAGCCAGCGTATTCGCCTGGCCAGCCAGATCGGCTCGGGCCTGACCGGCGTGCTCTATGTGCTGGACGAGCCGTCGATCGGCCTGCACCAGCGGGACAACACCCGCCTGCTGACCAGCCTGAAAGGGCTGCGCGACTTGGGGAATTCGGTGCTGGTGGTCGAGCACGACGAGGAAGCGATCCTGACCGCCGACCACGTGATCGACATGGGCCCGGCCGCCGGTATCCACGGCGGCCATGTGGTGGCCGAGGGCACGCCGGACCAGATCATGGCGACGGCCGCTTCCATCACCGGCCAGTATCTGACCGGCGCTCGGGCGATCGAGGTGCCGGAGCGTCGCCGGCCGATCTCGAAGACCAAGGTGCTGCGGGTGATCGGCGCGCGCGGCAACAATCTGAAGAGCGTTACGGGCGAAATCCCCGTGGGAACATTCACCTGCATCACCGGCGTCTCCGGCGGCGGCAAGTCGACCTTCACCATCGAGACCCTCTACAAGGCCGCGGCCCGCAGGCTGAACAACGCCTCGGATGCGCCGGCGCCTTACGACCGCGTCGAGGGGTTGGAGAACTTCGACAAGGTCATCGACATCGACCAGTCACCCATCGGCCGCACGCCCAGGTCCAATCCGGCCACCTACACCGGCGCCTTCCAGCCGATTCGCGACTGGTACGCCGGCCTGCCCGAGGCCAAGAGCCGCGGCTATGGGCCGGGGCGGTTCTCGTTCAACGTCAAGGGCGGCCGCTGCGAGGCCTGCCAGGGCGATGGCCTGATCAAGATCGAGATGCACTTCCTGCCGGACATCTATGTGACCTGCGATGTGTGCAAGGGCCGGCGTTATAACCGCGAGACGCTGGAGGTTCTGTTCAAGGGCAAATCCATCGCCGACGTGCTGGACATGACGGTCGAGGAGGCCGCGACCTTCTTCAAGGCGGTGCCGCCGATCCGCGACAAGATGGAAACCCTGAAACGAGTCGGCCTGGGCTACGTCCACGTCGGCCAGCAGGCCACGACGCTGTCGGGTGGCGAGGCCCAGCGGGTCAAGCTGTCGAAGGAACTGTCAAAACGGGCGACCGGGCGCACCCTCTACATCCTTGATGAGCCGACCACCGGCCTGCATTTCGAGGACGTGCGCAAACTGCTGGAAGTGCTGCACGAGCTCGTGGAAGCGGGCAACACCGTAGTGGTTATCGAGCACAATCTGGATGTGGTGAAGACCGCCGACTGGTTGGTGGATTTTGGTCCCGAAGGCGGCGACGGCGGCGGCGAGATCGTGGCCTCAGGCACGCCCGAACAGGTTGCCGCCGATCCGAACAGCTGGACGGGGCGCTATCTCAAACAGACGCTGGAGCGCCACGCCCAGCGCCGGACGGGCCGGGTGCGCGCCGCCGGCGCCTAGAGGCCCTGGCCTGCTCTAGAAAACCTCGGTTTGACGCGTGCCCGCGACAGCTTGATAGATGCGCGCTGACGGACAGATCATGATCGGCAGGACCAGGGTCATGATGAACGCCATGACCACCTGGTAGATCGTTACGGCCGGCGTCATATAGGTCCTATAGGAACTGAAATCCGGTTTGAAGAACGCCGAAAGCGCGCCCGTCCCGCCGCCGACAGCCATAGCGGCGACAACAGCGATGACCGCGCCGAGAAAGATAACGATAAGAGCCAGGACGCCCGCCAGGGCATAGGCGCCGAGAACCCGCCAGAAGCGCCCGCCGGTCAGGCTCCAGGATCCGAAAATCCGCACGCGCCCTTCCGCGAAGGTCTGGGCGCCCGCCAATGAAAACTTGACCATGAAGAACAACATCACGGCGATCGCGACCACGAGCACTAGGCCGATCACTGCCACACGGCCCAAGGCCGTCCCGCCGAGCGGGGCCATGATCACGCCAAGCACAACGGCAAAGATCGCCACGCCCATATAGACGCCAAACAGGATCAGCGAGACGATCAGGTTCACCGCCACCTGGCGCAGTTCCGCGGGGCCAATCCTGAGGAAGGCCAATCCCTTGTCCTGCGGGCGGATCACCATCCGCAGCGCGGCCGGGATCAGCACCGAATAGGACGCCAGAGAAAGGAGCATCACGAACAGATAGGCCGGGAGGATCTGGCCATAGAATTGGAACACCTCCGTCGGATCAACCGTCGCCGCACTGGCCGCGGTCATGGTGGTCATCTTTTGCAGCGCTGACCCGGCCATGTTGACCAGGACCAGGGTGCCGACGAATGCCTGCACGGCCAGGATCACCCCCCAGACCAGGATGACCTGAGGATGCTGGCGAACGGTGCGGAATCCTTCAATAGCGGCGTCCGCGGGAGAAAAACTGGCCATGATACTCGAACCTAAAATACGTCCTGGACGCCCTTCTGGGCGAGTTGCTTGTAGACCGAAGCGGGCGGCGCGCCCGTTACGGCGGTAATAAAGGCAAGGAGCGCCGGATAGATCACCAGATAGAAGATCAGTCCAAAAGCGATCAGCCCGGCGGCGGCGCCGGCAACCGATGCAGGATTTTCGATGTTCCCAAAATTCGATGATCCCACCATCCCGACACCGATCGCAAAAATAATGAGAAGCAGCACGACCATGAGGCCGAACAGGATCAGGCCGGGGATGAGGTAGGCCGCCAAGACCGGCCAGAAATGGCCTTTGGTCAAGGACCAGCTGCCGCCCAGATTGAACCGTCGCTCATCAAAACTTTGGGGGCCCGAGAGTGAAACCTTCACACCGAGATAGAGAAGACTTCCCATCATCAGGAAGAAACCAACGACGGCGCCAGGGACGCCTCCCGCGAGGCTCAGCAACCCGTAAACGAAGCCAAGCACCACGTAGACGACCATGAAGCCGAGCCCCAGAACCAGGGTCACCAGAAACTGCCGCCACTCATCTCCCCCGACCTTGACATAGGCAAAGCCCACCTCATCGGGTCGAAGCACGGACCGATAGATCGCCGTGGTCATGATGCTGCCGACAAAGGCGATCATGATGAACAGCATTAGGTACAGCAGAAGGAACCTGCCTATAAACGGCATGATCGCCGCCGGATTGGACTGTAGCTCCGCCCCGGCGTTTGCGAAGGCCCCGGCCCCGATGACCAGCACCAGGATGAAGGTGACCACAAACATCAGGATGATGGCGCCCAGCCAAATGGCCGCCCAGGCCAGAAGCAGCCATGGTCTCTTGCCGAAGATGGAAAAACCGGAAAACGCCGCCGTGCCGATTGAAAAACCAGGCATTAGTCCCCCCACTGAGCCGGTTAGCACCGCTACTATGACTCAATTGCAGGCAGGCGCTACTGTTGATTTTATCGCCATCTGATAGAGCTCGCGGCGACCAGTTCGAGGATGCGCCGTCGGCCTGGCTGGTCTAAGACACCCCCGATGCACTATCGACCTATTCACGTTGTCGGCGGCGGCCTGGCCGGATCAGAGGCCGCCTGGCAGATCGCGCAGGCCGGTGTGCCGGTGATCCTCCACGAGATGCGCCCGCACCGGAAAACCGACGCCCATCTGACCGACGGCCTGGCCGAGCTGGTCTGCTCCAATTCGTTCCGGTCGGACGATGCGGACTACAACGCCGTCGGCCTGCTGCACGCCGAGATGCGAAGTCTCAACTCGCTGATCATGGCCTGCGGAGACGCGCACCAGGTGCCGGCGGGCGGGGCCCTGGCGGTGGACCGCGACGGCTTTTCCGCAGCCGTGACGGCGACGCTCGAGGCTCATCGGCTCATCACCATCGAACGGGCCGAGGTCGCCGGCCTGCCGCCGGCCGACTGGGACCAGGTGATCGTGGCGACAGGGCCTCTCACCTCGCCCGCCCTGTCAGACGCCGTCCTGGCTCTGACCGGCGAAGACTCCCTGAGCTTCTTCGACGCCATCGCGCCGATCGTGCATGCCGACAGCATCGACATGAAAACCGCTTGGCGCCAGTCGCGTTATGACAAGGAAGGCCCCGGCGGCGATGCGGCGGCCTACATCAACTGCCCGATGACAAGGGCCCAGTACGAGCGTTTCATCGACGCGCTGCTGAACGGACCCAAAGCCGAGTTCAAAGACTGGGAACACGTGCCCTATTTCGACGGCTGCCTGCCGATTGAGGTGATGGCGGAGCGGGGCCGCGAGACACTGCGCCACGGGCCGATGAAGCCGTTCGGCCTGACCAATGAGCACGACCCGATGGTCAAAGCCTATGCGGTGGTCCAGCTCCGCCAGGACAACGCCCTGGGCTCGCTCTACAACATGGTCGGTTTCCAGACCAAGCTGAAGCACGGCGCTCAAACGGACGTGTTCCGGACGATCCCGGGCCTGGAGAATGCGGTGTTCGCGCGGCTGGGTGGGCTGCACCGCAACACCTTTCTCAACAGCCCGAAACTGCTGGATGGCCAGCTGCGGCTGAAGGCCGACCCGCGCCTGCGTTTCGCCGGCCAGATCACCGGCGTGGAGGGCTATGTGGAGAGTGCGGCCATGGGGCTGGCAGCCGGCCGTCTGGCCGCGGCCGAGCGCCTGGGCCGGCCCCTCGATCCGCCGCCGCCAACCACCGCGCTGGGAGCCCTGGTTGCGCACATCACCGGAGGACATCTGGAAGGCGGAAAGTTCCAGCCGATGAACATCAACTATGGCCTGCTGCCGCCGCTTGAGATGGAGCCGATCACCGGCGGCAAACGCGCCGCGCGCACCGATCGCGGACGGACGAAGAAGAAGCTGATGGGCCAGCGAGCCCTGGCGGACCTGAGGGCCTGGGCCTGATTTTTGCCCACGGCGCCCGGAACGCCATCCTGAAAGGCGCGTTCCACTCAAGGCTGAACCAGACAGGCCGAAAGTCGGGTTTCTTATGGATGCGCAAGGCATAACCGCTGGACGGAGATCGGTCCCGTGACCGGGACAGCCGCAACCTGGAAGGGCGACGTCATCGCCCTGATCCCCGCGCTGCGGGCCTTTGCCTGGTCGCTCAGCCATAACGCCTCGGACGCCGACGATCTGGTGCAGGATACCCTGATCAAGGCCTGGATGAACCGCGAGCGCTACGAGATGGGCACCAACCTGCGGGCCTGGCTGTTCACCATCCTGCGCAACACCTACTACACTAGTCTGACGCGCCGCCGGCGCGAGGTGCGCGACGAGGACGGCGTGTTCGCCGCCACCCTGACCACGCCGCCCGACCAGGATTGGCGCATGGCCGTCTCGTCGCTGGAAGCGGCCCTGCAACAGCTGCCGCACGAACACCGCGAGGCGCTGATCCTGGTGGGCGGCGCCGGCCTGACGTACGAGGAAGCGGCCGAGATCTGCGGCTGCGCCCTGGGCACCATCAAGAGCCGCGTCAATCGCGCCCGGACCCGGCTGCTCAAACTGATGGACGAGGACGAGCAGTCCGTGCAGGCCGAACCGCGTCCGCGGCAGGCGCTGAGTTCCTGATCCCATCGCCTCTGCGCTGGCGCTCGGTGGCGCGTCCCGCTATGACGGTTTCAAACAACCGTTTCAAAAGGGGATTTCAGGATGGACGTCGCTTCGCTGTTTTCGCTCAAGGGCCGGGTGGCCCTGATCACCGGGGGCTCGCGCGGTATCGGCCGCATGATCGCCGAGGGCTATATCGCCTCGGGCGCCAAGCTCTACATCTCAGCGCGCAAGTCGGCCCAGTGCGACGCCACGGCCGCCGAGCTGCGCGACATGGGCGGTGATGTCACCTCGCTGCCCATTGATGTCTCGACCCTGGAAGGCTGCAAGGCCCTGGCGGCGGAAATCGGCAAGCGCGAAAAGAAGCTCGACATTCTGGTCAACAACGCCGGCGCCGCCTGGCTGGCCAAGATCGACGAGTTCCCGGAAAGCGGCTGGGACAAGGTCGTCGACCTGAACATGAAGACGCCGTTCTTCCTGACCCAGGCCCTGCTGCCGCTGCTGCGCGCCGCCGCCAGCAAGGAACAGCCGGCCAAGGTGATCAATGTCGCCTCCATCGACGGCATGAGCGTCAACATGCAGGAGACCTATCCCTACGCCGCCTCCAAGGCCGGTCTGATCCATCTGACCAAGCGTATGGCCCTGCGGCTGACCGACGATCACATCATCTGTTCAGGCATCGCGCCAGGACCCTTCCCGTCGGACATGAACACCATCGCCCGCGACCAGGCCGACATGGTGGCCGAGCGCACGCCCGCCGGACGGGTCGGCATCGCCGAGGACATGGCCGGTGTGGCGATCTATCTGGCGTCCCACGCGGGCGACTATGTGGTGGGCCAGACCATCGCCGTCGACGGCGGGATCACCATCAAACGCAGTTGACGTAATCGCGCCCGGGCGGCGTCATCATCGTTTTTCAAGCCTCGGCGGCCGGCTGCTTTGCCTCTTCGATGAGCTGAAAGGCCCGGGCGATTGGGGCGACCAGCACCACCTGGAAGACGGCGGTCGCGACCCCCAGGACGGCCGCCGCCGGCCAGATGAACGGCCGCATTTGCCGATAGAGCGTCTCGAATTCGTCGAGAATTTTGGCAGGGTCAGTTGGCAAATGGCTAACGGCCTTGAACTCCCAAAGTCCCGGGCCCAGCAGCAGAACGGTCTTCGCGAGGCTGACACCGAGCCAGACCAGCACCGACACGCCCCACAGAGACCAGCCGTAACCGCGGGTGAGCGCCCAGCCGCCCAGCAGATTGATCCGCCTTTCCCTGAAGCTGAGCGGCAGCGCCATGGCCAGGCGCGCGAATGGCCAGGCCAGG
>CAZJBC010000078.1:1181-10588 GCA_964543805.1 uncultured Brevundimonas sp. | reverse complement strand
GGGCCAAGATCAACCACGAGACCGAGGGCTTCGTGAAGGTGCTGGCCGACGCCAAAACCGACCGCGTGCTGGGCGTCCACATGATCGGCCCCCAGGTCGGCGAAATGGTCGGCGAGTTCTGTGTGGCCATGGAGTTTTCAGCCGCCTCGGAAGACATCGCCCGCACCTGCCATCCCCACCCCACTCGCTCGGAGGCCATGCGCCAGGCGGCGATGGGCGTCGAGGGCTGGACCATGCAGGCCTGACCTGAAGATCCGGCGGGCCAGGGCTGACGAACTGGACGCCTGCGCGGCGCTGTTCGAACAGGTTGTGGCCGGCTGGGACGACTGGGCGCCGGCCGACGAACTGACCGCTGAGGCGATCCGCCCTAGTTTCGAGGCCGAGGAGGTCTATGTGGCGATACGGCTTTGGCGCATCGCCGGGTTCGCCTCCTACTACCGGCCGGACAATTTCCTGCATTCCTTGTTCGTCAGGACGCGAGGCCGGGGCGTGGGCTCAGCGCTGCTGGCTCACATCAGCGGCCTGTCTGAAGCCCCACTGACGCTGAAATGCTCAGAGCCCAATACTGCGGCCCTGGCCTTTTATGATCGCAAGGGCTGGACCGAGATCGATCGAGGCGTAACGGGAAGCCTGGCCTGGAGACGACTGCGGGCGCCTGCCTGACATTTGGCTCAAGTTGAAGTAGCCTAGGGCCGCACATCAGGGAGTGACGCCATGCTGATCGCCTCGCTAGTCGCCGCCACCATCATCACCCTGCCCGCAAACGGCGCGAACCTTTCGCCCGAGGAAATGGCAAAGCTGCAGGCCGCCGCAGCAGCCGCGGCCCGCTATCGGGCGCCGGCCGACCGGGACGGGGTGGTCAACACCGTGCCCATGCAGTGTCAGGCTAAACCGCAGGAAGTCAGCGGGCCCGCGCCGGAGAAAAGCGCCGAGCCAATCCCGGTGGCGGACAAGAGCCAAGCGCCCAAGGTCTTTGAGCAGGGCGGCCGGACGCTGGTCCTGAACAATGTCCGCGATTCAAGCCATCCGCTCTGGCGGCCCGGTGAAGACCCCGAAGAAGGCCTCTATCGCCCGGTTGATCGCACGGTCGATGGCTGCCCTGTTCCGACGCCAGTGTCTCTGCTCTTTGCCGGACCCAACTCGGCTACGCCCGAGGATGCGCCGCAGAATAAGAACTGAGCAGGGCCGCCGCATCGACGTCGGCATACCGCTGGGTCGTCGACAACGAGGCGTGGCCCAGCAATTCCTGGATGGATCTCAGATCCGCGCCCGCCCCCAGCAGATGGGTGGCAAAGGAGTGGCGAAGCGCATGGGGCGTGGCCGAGGCCGGCAGGCCAAGCCTTCCGCGCAGCAGCTGGACCATGGCCTGGGCGTGACGCGGGCTGTAGGGCCCGCCCCGCTTGGCGCGGAACAGCGGGTCTGTCGGCGCAAGCGCGAAGGGCTGGTCGGCCAGATAGGCGGCGATGGCTTCATTGACCACGGGCAGGACGGGCACGATGCGGGTCTTGCCGCCCTTGCCGGTGACGCGCACCGAGCCGCCGAGGGGGATGTCGCCGCGGGTGATGGCCAGGGCTTCGGAAATCCGCAGGCCGCAGCCGTAGAGCAGGGTCAGCAGGGCCTGGTCGCGGGCCATTTCCCAGTCCTCGCGGGTCGCATCCAGCGCCGGTTCGGCGATCAGGCCGCGGGCCTGATCCTCGGTGACCGGGCGCGGAATGCCCGGCGGCACGCGCGGGCCGCGCACCAGGCTGATCTGGGCGTTGGGAATGGAAAGGCGCCGGTCGAGATATTTGTGAAAACTGCGCACCGCTGACAGCACCTGGCTGATCGAGCGCGGCGCCAGCGGATGGGCGCCCTTTCGGCGCGAAGCCAGATAGGCGCGGAACTCGGCGGCCCTTACCCCGCCCAGATCGCTCGCGGCCAGGGGCTCGCCGCGGTAGCCGTCCAGGAAGACGATGTATCGGCGCACGGCGTCGCCGTAGGCTTCCAGGGTGCGCGGCGAGGAGCGGCGCTCATTGGCGAGGTACCCCAGCCAGCTGGTCAATGCGTCTAGGGCGCCGGCCATCGTTCCACCGTGCGTTCAACGACGCGGGCCAGGAAGGCGACCAGCTCGGCGCCCATGTCGGCGGTAAAGCCACGCGCCTCGGGCGAGCCGAAGGCCAGCACGCCCTGGCGGGCGGGGTTCCAGATGGCGACGCGGACCATGGCGATGCTTTTGACGGCTTCTGCCTGTTGCGAAAATAGAAGCTCGGTGTGTGGGCTGGGGCCCATGCGGGCCAGACCCGCGGGGCCGAGCAGTGTGTCGGTGAAGCCGGGCGCCAGTTCGCGCCAGCCGGCCGGCGTCGAGCCCGGGCCTTCAATGGCGACGGCGGCGGCGGCCAGGCCAAAGCGCAGCTGGGCGATTTCCTCCAGGCGGCGGGCAAGATCGGAGTTGTTGCGGGCCTCAAGGATGTCGACGACGGCGGCGTGGGCCTGGGCCTGGGCGGCGAAATTGGCGCGGGCGGTGACTTCCAGCTGCACCCTGGCCTGTTTTTCCTGCACCTTGGCCTGAGACAGGCGAGCCAGCGCCGTGGGCCCGAAATCGACAATGTTTTCCGTGCGAAGGCGCAGATCAAGTTCGGTGAGCAGGGCCGGGTCCTGACGGATCAGATCCGGGTTCTGGCGCAGAAAGCCCGAGACAACCTGCCAGTCGGCGGCCAGTTCGGCTTCGGCGGACCTTTGTCGTTTTGCGCCCGCCTCACTCATTGCCCGCCCCAAGCTGTGTCAAAGAATGGACTGACCCGTCTTGGCCCAGTCCGCAGCGAACAACTCAAGACCCTTGTCGGTTAACGGGTGCTTGAAGAGTTCATTAAAAATGGCCGGCGGAATGGTCGCGCAATCGGCGCCGATGATGGCGGCCTCGCGCACATGGGCCGTCGTGCGCACCGAGGCGACAAGGATTTCGGTGTCGAAGGCGTAATTGTCAAAGACCGTGCGGATGTCGCGGATCAGGTCCATGCCATCGAAACCATAGTCGTCCAGCCGCCCAACGAAGGGCGAGATAAAGGTCGCGCCGGCCTTGGCCGCCAGCATGGCCTGGGTGGCCGAAAAGCACAGGGTGACATTGGTCTTGGCGCCTTCGCCCGACAGCGCGCGGCAGGCGATCAGGCCCTCGCGGGTCAGCGGCAGCTTTACACAGACGTTCGGCGCGATCTTGGCCAGCTTGCGGCCCTCGGCGATCAGGGTCTTGGCATCGTCCGCCACCGCCTCGGCGCTGACCGGGCCCTCGACGAGAGCGCAAATCTCGGCGATGACCTCAAACATGTTGCGGCCCGATTTGGCGATCAGCGAAGGGTTGGTGGTGACCCCGTCAACCAGCCCCGTTTCGGCGGCGGTCTTGAGAACGGCGACATCGGTCGTATCGAGGAAAATTTGCATCTTTAAATCCGCTCATCCCCGCGAAAGCGGGGACCCAGTTCTTCCATTTAGCACCATATACCGGGACATGTCTTCGAGCCCTCACCCTGCAAAAGATCTGGGTCCCCGCTTCCGCGGGGATGAGCGGTGTATGGGGTGAGCCGCATCGCCTCCGTCATCCTGCCGCTGCCCCTGCCCGAGGCATTTGATTATGCCGAGCCGGAAGGCATGGGGCTGAGCATCGGCGACCAGGTGGTGGTGCCGCTGGGCCCACGGATGAGCGTCGGCGTGGTCAGCGGCCTGCGCGAGGCGGCCGGCGGTAATCGGCCGCTGAAACCGGTGGTCGAAAAACGTGACGCCCCTGCCCTACCGCCGGGGTCAATGAAGTTCGTCGAGTGGGCGGCGCGCTATTGCGTGGATGTGCCCGGCTGGCCGCTGGCCATGACCCTGCGCGGGGCCCATGGGCCCAAGGCCAAGCCGGAAAAGCTGGTGGCGGCGACCGGCGCGGCGCCCTCGAAAATCACGCCGGCTCGGGCGCGGGTGATGGCGGCGGCGACCGAGCCCCTGGCGGGCGCCGAGCTGGCGCGGCGGGCGGGAGTCTCGTCCGGCGTGATCAAGGGGCTGATCGACGACGGGGCGCTGGAAATCCGCGTCATTGAACCAGATCATCGTTTCGCCCAGCCGGACCCGTCCCGGCCCAGCGCGCGGCTGAACCCCAGTCAGGCAGCGGCGGCGAAGGCTCTGACCGCCATGACCGCCGAAGGTTTTCAGACCGCCCTGCTGGACGGGGTGACGGGCTCGGGCAAGACCGAGGTTTATCTTGAGACCATCGCCGCCCTGCTGACCCGCGATCCTGCCGCCCAGGTGCTGGTGCTGCTGCCCGAGATCGCCCTGACCCAGGCGGTGATCGCGCGGTTCGAGGACCGGTTCGGCGCCGCGCCCGCCGAATGGCACTCGGCCGTGCCGCCGCTTGAACGCCGGCGAGTGTGGGAAGGCGCCGTCAGCGGCGATGTGCGGATCGTGGTCGGCGCCCGCTCGGCCCTGTTCCTGCCGTTCAGCAACCTCAAGCTGATCGTGGTCGACGAGGAACACGACAGCTCGTTCAAACAGAGCGAGGGCTTTGTCTATCACGCCCGGGACCTGGCCGTGGTGCGGGCAAAAATAGAGAACGCCAGCGTCATCCTGGCCTCGGCGACGCCGTCACTGGAGAGCCTGGCCAACGCGCAGGCCGGCCGCTACCGCTGGCTGCGTCTGGCCGACCGCTTCGGCGGGGCGAGCCTGCCGGACGTGACCCTGATCGACATGCGCGCGGCGCCGCCAGAGCCCGGCCACTGGATCTCGCCGCAGCTGGCCCAGGCCATGGCGGAGGTTTACGGGCGCGGCGAGCAGTCCCTGCTGTTCCTGAACCGGCGGGGTTATGCGCCCCTCGTTATCTGCCGATCCTGCGGCTAGCGGATGACGGCGCCGGACACCGACAGCTGGCTGGTCGAGCACCGCTATACCGGCCGCCTGGTCTGTCACCTCACCGGCTTTTCCATGGCCAAGCCGAAGGTGTGCCCGCACTGCGGGGCCGAGGACAGCCTGGTCTCGGTCGGCCCCGGCGTCGAGCGGGTGGAGGAAGAGGTGCGCCTGCGGTTCCCGGAGGCTCGGGTGGCGGTCTTCTCGTCCGACACCGTGTTCACCGCCCAGGGCGCGCGCGACATGATCGGGGCGATGGAGGACGGCGAGATCGACATCCTGGTCGCCACACAGGCCGCCGCCAAGGGCCACAACTTTCCAAACCTGACCCTGGTGGGGGTGATCGACGCGGACCTGTCCCTGAAGGGCGGGGATTTGCGCGCCGGCGAGCGGACCTGGCAGCTGCTGGCCCAGGTGGCGGGCCGGGCCGGTCGCCACGAAAAGGCCGGCCGGGCCATGCTGCAGACCTATGTGCCCGACCATCCGGTGCTGCTGGCCCTGGCGGCGCGCGACCGCGGGACCTTCGTCGAACGCGAAATGGCCCAGCGCGAGGCGGCGGGCCTGCCGCCGTACGGTCGGCTGGCGGCGCTGATCGTCTCGGGCCCCGACCCGGTGGCGCTGGAGGATTTCGTGCGGGGCCTGGCCGCGGCGGCTCCGAACGCGGCCGGCGTCGAGGTCTATGGCCCGGCCGACGCGCCGCTGGCCCTGGTGCGCGGCCGGCGGAGGAAGCGGTTCCTGGTGCGGGCGGACCGGGACGTGGACCTTTCCGGCTACCTGGCGGCCTGGCGAGCGCGGGTGAAGGTGCCCGGAGCCATCCGGCTGACGATCGACGTGGATCCGTACAGTTTTCTGTAGGGGAACAGTCCGATCCCATCTTGCCGCGCCTCCCCGCGCGGGCGACAAAACTTGATGCTCGAGCGTTCCATACCCGACACCTTCGACCCCGCCACCGTCTCGGCGATTGATGCGCGCCTCGCCGGCATCAGGGCGAGCGAAGGTGTGCACATCCCCTTGGCCATCGAAAGCGGGAGCCGGGCCTGGGGGTTTCCATCGCCCGACAGCGACTATGACTGCCGATTTGTCTATGTGCGGACCGCCGAACAGCTGATCACCCCCTGGCCTTGGCGCGATGTGATCGAAACGCCGCTGGAGGGCGACCTGGACGTCAATGGCTGGGACCTGGCCAAGGCGCTGAAGCTGATGCTCAAGGGCAATGCAGTGATCATCGAGTGGCTGCGCTCGCCGATCGCCTATGGGATCGAGGCACAGTTTCGGGAGGGATTTCTGGCCCTGGCCGAACGGGCGGTCGCGCCGACGCTGATCATCCGCCATTACCTGCATTTGGGCCTGCGCCAGCGGCGGGTCGATTTCGGTGGCGACAAGGTGAAGATCAAGCGGCTGTTTTACACCCTGCGTCCGGCCGCGGCGCTGCGGTGGATGCGTCTGCATCCGGGCCGGGCCATCGTGCCCATGCACTTTCCGACCCTGATGGCCGAGTGCGAGCCGCCGGCAGGCCTTGCGGCTATCGTCGACGAGCTGCTGGCGCGCAAGGCGGTGACCCGGGAACTGGGATCGAGCCGCGTGCCCGCCGAGGTGCTGGCGTTCATCGACGCCGAATTTGAACGGATACAGGATTCGACCGACCTATCGTCGGTGCGCGTGAGCGACGAGATTCGCGAAGAGGCGGTGGCGTTCTTTCGCGAGACGACACGGCGGCTGGACGCGGGGGCGTGAGCAGGACGACGAAGCCTCTGATCCGTGCGGCCGCTCTGACGATCGTCGTCCTCAGCTCCGTGCTGCCCTCCTTCGCCGGCGCGCAGTGGTTTCGTGGGCCGCGCCGGGAACCGCGGGGCGAGGCGCCTGCCGTGCCCACACTGCCGTCAGGACCGCCGGCGATCCTCGAGCCCGATTGGCTGAGCCAGCCCTCGGCGGCGGATATCGCCCGGGCCTATCCGGCGCGGGCGCGGGCTGCAAAGGAGCAAGGTCTGGCGACCTTGAGCTGCACCGTGCGCGAGGACGGCAGGCTGGCCATGTGCCTGGCCGCGCACGAGTACCCGGCGGGCTTTGGCTTCGGCGCCGCGGCCATGAGCCTGGTTCCCAAATTCTGCATGAAGCCCGTGGCCCGCGACGGGACGCCGACGGCGGAGCGGACGGTCAAGGTGGTGGTGCAGTTCCAGGGGTCTTGAGGCGCTGGTCGTGCGCGCCGAACCCTGGGTCCTCGGGACAAGCCCGAGGATGACGATGAGGATGTGGCGCCCCCTCCCCGGCAGGCGGGTGAGGAGTTGAGCCTACAGGTGCGCGTCCGGCGGCGGGTCGCCCTCGGCGGCCATCTGTTTGGCGATGGCGGCCATGTCGCGCATGGGCAGTTCCGGGACCATCAGGGTGGCCAGGAAGGATATCCCCGCCACGATCAGGCCCAGCAGGATCACCTGGGTGATGGAATCGGCGATCAGGAAGCGCAGGACATCCGGGATCTGGACGACGGTGTGGGTCGGCTGCTGCATCGCCATGGAGCGCAGCTTGGACAGGTCGACGCCCTTTTGCGCGAGATTGTGATTCAGCAGCGCGCCGAACAGCGCCACGCCGATCGTTGAGCCGATCTGGCGGAAGAACTGGTTGGCGCCGGTGACCGCGCCGATCTGACCAGGCGGCACGGCGTTCTGGATCGCCAGGCCGAACAGGCTTTGCAGCGGGCCCAGGCCGACGCCCAGGACCAGCATGCGCCAGCTCAGATCCAGGCGGCTGGTGTGATGGCCCATCTGGCTGAGCAGGAAGATGCCCAGACTCATCACCAGCATGCCGCCGATCATGAAGGGTTTGTAGCGGCCGGTCTTGCTGACCAGCCGCCCGCTCAGGGCCGCGCTGACGATCAGGCCCAGCATGAGCGGCAGGGTGGTCAGGCCGCTGGTGGTGGCCTTGACGTTCTGACCCACCTGCATGAACAGCGGCAGGTAGGCGACCACGCTGAGGAAGGCCATGGACGAGAAGAAGCCGGCGGTATTGGCCCAGGTGAAGACGCGGTTCTTGAACAGGTCCAGGTGGATGATCGGGTCCGGCGCACGAGTCTCGGCCCAGACGAACAGGCCGACCGCGGCGACAAAGGCGCCGAACAGGCCGAAGATCTGCGGCGAGGCCCAGGGGTACTGCTGGCCGCCGAAGCTGAGCGCCAAGAGCAGCGGTATGCAGCCGGCGATAATGAACAGCGCGCCCAGATAGTCGATCTTGCCGCGGGCCTTGTGAGACAGCTTGGGCATCTTGGCGGTGACCATGAACAGGGCGACCAGGCCGACCGGCAGATTGAGATAGAAAACCCAACGCCAGCCGGCGACGACGTGGTTCAGCAGGGTGACCGTGCCGTGGTCGGTGAAATAGCCGCCGAGCAAGGGACCGATGGCGCTGGAGACGCCGAACACCGAGCCGAACAGGCCGGCGAACTTGCCCCGTTCCCGCGGCGGATAGAGGTCGGCGATGATGGCGAAGGCAGTGGTGAAAAGGGCGCCGCCGCCCAGGCCCTGGATGGCCCGGAAGACAATCAACTGAACCATGCCGCCGCCGAGGATCGGCATGTCGCCGAACTCGCCCGCCAGGCCGGCTAGCCACGAGCCGATCAGGAACAGGGAAATGCCGGCCAGCAGCACCGGCTTGCGGCCATAAAGGTCGCCCAGCTTGCCCCAGATCGGAATCATCACGGTCGAGGACAACAGATAGGCGGTCGTCACCCACGGATAGAACTGCATACCGTTCAGCTGGCCGACGATGGTCGGCATGGCGGTCGATACGATCGTCTGGTCCAGCGCCGACAGCAGGAAGACAATCATCACCCCGGCCATGGTGATGCGCTTTTCGGCGGGGGTGAAGTGATAGGCGTTCACGCGAGGGCCTCCCTGTTCGCGCGCCTGATTAAGCCGCCGCGCATCGATTGTCGAGAAACCGGGGGGAGAGGTGTGACAATCCGCCGGGATGAGGGTCAGAAGTTACAGGGCGCTCAGCCCAGCGTTGGCCGCTGCACGAAGGTCAGTAGGGTATGCGCCTGCCCGCGCCAACGCCCACAGCCCGAACGCCAGGGCGACGAGGCCCTGGGCTGTGTCATCGGCCGAAGCGAGGCGGGCGATCTGCTTGCGGCGGTGGGCGCGGGCAAGGGCCGCGGAAAAGCCATCGCGCAAGCGGGCGCGGTAGGCGGCTACGATGGGGGTGAAGGCCTCGTCCGCCTCCAGCGCGGTGTTGACCATCAGACAGCCCAGACGCCCCTGGGGTGACGCCGCCATGGCCAGGAGGCCGTCAAAATAGCCGCGGATCTCGCCGATGGAGGCGTCGGCCGCCTCGACGCCGGCGAACAGGCGGTTGACGATCACCGTCTGGTAGCGATCCAGGGCCGCCAGATACAGGCCCCGCTTGCCGCCCCAGGCCGCATAGAGGCCATAGCGGGCGGCGCCGGTCGCCGCGACCAGGTCCTCCATGCTCGCGCCCGCATAACCACGCGCCCAGAAGACAGCCATGGCGGCGTCGAGGGCGTGGTCGGCGTCGACGCGGCTGGGGCGGGTCATGATTTACCAGAA
>CAZJBC010000078.1:0-1171 GCA_964543805.1 uncultured Brevundimonas sp. | reverse complement strand
CCAGCGTTTTTCTTGAGCGCAATCAAGCCTTTATCGCCGGGCGACGGGTCGTCCGGAGATGTGTGACAACCTGACGGACGGAACCCAAGTGGCGGACGATTCCAAGGCGACAGACGTGGGCGCGCGGTACGCGAAGGCCCTGTTCGATCTGGCGAAGGACGAAGGGCGGATCGCCGCCGTCGAATCCGATCTGAAATCTCTCAAAGCCATGCTCAAGGATTCGGCCGACCTGCGCACCCTGATCGGCTCGCCCAAGTTCTCGGCCGCCGACAAGGGCAAGGGCCTGGCCGGCGTGGCGGTAAAGGCCAGGCTGAACCCCACCACCCAGAAGTTCCTCGGCCTGCTGGCCGCCAACGGCCGGGCCGGCGCCCTAGCCTCTGTCATCACCAGTTTCGAAGCCCTGACGGCCCTGCACCGCGGCGCGGTCTCGGCCGAAGTCACCAGCGCCATTCCGCTGTCGGCCGCGCAGTCCAAGAGTGTCGCCGCCGCCCTGCGCCAGGCGCTGGGCAAGGACCCTGAAATCACCACCCGCGTCGACGCCTCCATTCTGGGCGGCATCAAGGTGCAGGTGGGCTCGCGTCTCTATGACGCGTCGCTGAAATCCAAACTCGACCAACTCAAGTTCGCCCTCAAGAGAGCGTAAGCAACATGGACATCCGCGCCGCCGAAATCTCGGCCATCCTCAAATCCCAGATCGCCAACTTCGGCAAGGACGCTGACGTTTCCGACGTCGGACAGGTTCTGTCCGTCGGCGACGGCATCGCCCGCGTCTTCGGCCTGGATAATGTCCAGGCCGGCGAAATGGTCGAGTTCCCGAAAGCCGGCGTCAAGGGCATGGCCCTGAACCTGGAACGCGACAACGTCGGCGTCGTGATCTTCGGCCTCGACTCAGCCATCGCCGAGGGCGACGAAGTGCGCCGCCTGGGCGAAATCGTCGACGTGCCGGTGGGCAAGGCGATGCTGGGCCGGGTCGTCAACCCGCTGGGCGAGCCGATCGACGGCAAGGGCCCGATCAAGGGCGCCGCCGAGCGCCGCCGCGTGGACGTCAAGGCGCCGGGCATCATCCCGCGCAAGTCCGTGCATGAGCCGGTGCAGACCGGCCTGAAGGCCATCGACAGCCTGATCCCCATCGGCCGCGGCCAGCGCGAGCTGATCATTGGCGACCGCCAGA
>CAZJBC010000077.1:0-10631 GCA_964543805.1 uncultured Brevundimonas sp. | reverse complement strand
CCGACTGTGCAGCTGGTTGGGCAGGAATATCCGACGGTCCTGAAGCAGCAGATGGCGAAGCATGACCGCCTTCCAAATGCCGAACCGGTGGACTGGGTGTGGTTTTGCGATTTCAGTTCGTCAGGCGACCGCCAGAATTATGTGATCGCCCTCTGATCGTACTGGAAGTGCGACGGAATTTGCAGCAATCTCAGGGGCTGGTTCGCCGTCCGCAAAAGCGACGGGGCGGTCTTTGAATACGATACGGGGGAAATGAAACCGGTCTCTCCTCTGCCCAGGTCAAACTAGGGGAATTTCGGTGACGCCTTAGAAATTTGCCACCGACTCAACCTTGGGCATAAGTTGGGCGCATGAGCCTGTCCGCCAAGAACGAAACCCGTCTGGACCTTGCTGGGGTTGCGCTGAGCCTGGTCATGGCCGCTGCGGCGTTTGTGCTGCGCGGCGGGTGGGGGATTTTCCTGGGCGGGATGGCGGTGGCGTTGTTCCTGCTGTTCGCATCGCGCATTGGGATACGACGATACGAAAAATGGCGCAGGGATAATCCGCCGCTTGCAACTCGTCCGCCGACGATCAAGGGGACAATCTTCAAAATGTCCTGCGGTCTCCTGTGGGCAGGCGTGATGTCGGGTAAATTAGGCCGCCCCCGGATCATATGGGACTTCATTTCCTACGTGCTGCTCGCCGCCTACGTCGCAGCCGTACTTTACTATGGGCTGCGTCGAGTTCTCGAGCTCGCTGAGCAAAATCGCCAAGCCTGACGCTCAGGCCCAGCGCACCCCGTTCAATCCAACATCCTGCCGGCAGCGGAGCCCCGTATGAAAGACGACGACCTTCTGAAGGAGGCGCGTGAGGCGTTTGCCTGGGCGCTGGACAAGGACCGGGAGAACCGGCAGGCGGCCGAGGACGATATCCGCTTTGCGCGGCTGGAAGAGCAGTGGGCCGAGGGCGACCGGCGCCGGCGCGAGGCGAGCGGGCGGCCGTGCCTGACCATCAACCGGCTGGCGCCGATCATCCGCCAGGTGGTCAACGACAGCCGCCAGAACAAGCCGGCCATCCATGTCATGCCGCAGGATTCCGTCGCCGACCCTGACACCGCCGAGGTGATGAGCGGGCTGATCCGCAACATCGAGGCCAGTTCCGACGCCGACGTCGCCTACGACACCGCCGTCGAGCACGCGGTTAGCTGCGGGCGCGGCTATTTCCGGCTGAACCTGGCCTGGGCCTGCGAGGACAACTGGGACCAGGACATCGTCTTTGAGCGCATCGCCAACCCGCTGTCGGTGCTGGGCGATCCCGACGCGGTAAGCGCCGACGGCAGCGACTGGAACCTGGCCTTCATCTCCGAACTGATGGCGAAAAAGGCGTTCCGGCGGGCCTTTCCCGACGCCGGCGAGATCGACTGGGACGGCCTGGCCGGGGCCGGCGAGAGCTGGTGCGAGGACGAGCAGATGCGGGTAGCTGAATACTGGACGCGCCAGACCGTGGCCCGCCAGATCGTGCTGCTGACCGACGGGCGGGTGATGGGGCTGAGCGATTTCGAGGCCAATGCCGGGGCGCTGAACGCGGCGGGGATCAGCATCGAAGGCATGCCGCGCACCGTGACCGGCCACCAGGTGCGCCAGCATCTGATCACCGGCTGTGAGGTGCTGAAAACCACCGACTGGGCCGGGCGCTGGATTCCCATCGTGCCGGTCTATGGCGACGAGGTGAACCTGAACGGGCGCAGGCATTTCCGCAGTTTGATCCGCAGTGCGAAAGATGCTCAGCGGATGTTTAATTACGAGAACTCGGTGGCCGTGGAGCTGGGGGCCCTGGCCCCCAAGGCGCCGTTCATCGGGCCCCGGGGCGCGTTCGAGACCGACGCCGCCAAGTGGGAGGAGATCCACACCACCAACCACCCGTTCGTGCAGTACGACGGCGAGGTTCCGCCCCAGCGCCAGCCGTTCAACGGCCCGCCGACCGGCAGCCTGAACGGCGCCGACGTGGCCGCCGACCATATCCGCAACGTCACCGGCATTCACGAGGCTTCGCTGGGCCAGCCGTCGAACGAGACCAGCGGGCGGGCCATCCTGGCGCGCCAGCGGGAAGGCGATGTCTCGACCTTTCATTTCCTGGACAACCTGTCGCGGTCGATCCGCCACGGCGGGCGCATTCTGATCGACCTGATCCCCCGCGTTTATACCGCGCAAAGAGTGATCCGCGTGCTGGGCCAGGAGGGCCAGGCGCGCACCGTGCCGCTGGGCCAGCCGGCCCCGGTCGTCGGCCCGGACGGGCGGCCCAAGGTCGATGCGCAAGGCGCGGCGATCACCCGGATCTATGACCTGGCGGCGGGGAAATATGACCTGACCGTGCGGGCCGGCCCCAGCTTCACCACCCGGCGCGAAGAGGCGGCCAGCCAGATGATCGAATTCATCCGGGCCTTCCCGCCGGCGGCCGGCGCCATCGGCGACATCCTGGCCCGCAACCTGGACTGGCCGGGGGCCGAGGAGATCGAACAGCGGCTGAAGAGCCAGATCGAGGGCGCCCCCGACCCGGCCGCTGCGGCGCGCGAACAGGCGCTGCAGGCCCAGGTCGCGCAGCTGAGCCAGTCCCTGCAGGCCCTGAGCGCCGACCGCAGCTATGACGAGCGCAAACTGGCCATCGAGGCCTTCAAGGCTGAGACGATGCGGCTGAAGGTGGTGGGGGACGCCGGCGGGATTACGCCCGAGGCGTTGGCGGCTGTGGGGAGGGCAGCGGTGGGGGATGTGGCGATGTCGCCCGCCTCCCCGGTTCTGGCCCCGACCGTCCCGACCGGCGCTGCGCCAATGTCCGCGCCGGGATCCTGACGACCTTCCAGTTTCGAAAATGATCGCTCGCTCACGCCCGGCCGACAGTCGGGCGAACTAACACCTGACCCCAAAAAAGGAGACGCCCATGGCCTGGTTCGGTCGAAATCCCGACGGCTCGCCAATTACATTCCGCCAGGAGATCGCCCACGTCATGGGCGCCGCTGGCCCAGCCATTTCCGGCTGGGGAAGCCAGGAGGATTCGCACCTGAATCTGCCCGCCGGGGCTGACCTGTCGGGAGAACAAGGCCTCGCCGGGGTCATCGGGCCGGGCTCGACTCCGGACACGGTAACCCTGGCCATGCCGGGGGGCCTTCAGATGGAAGCGCCAGTCAATCCCGGGCCCGACGTCATTGACGTTCTGAACACCCTGCATGGGAGCGACATCCGCGATCACCCCGGATTTGCGCCGATGTTCCAGGACGGACCGGCGGCCGCGATGGCCGGTGACGGTCATCTTTACGGCGACCAGAGCGGCGGGGGCGCGAGCGCCGTCAACCCGGCCTTCGACTTCAGCCAACGCCGACCCGATCCGTTCGGCGGAACCCATGATGACGCCAGCGCCTGGCAGGCTCAGGGGCGGGACATATTGAGAAGCGCATTTGAGCCCGGCCTGGAGATCAGCGCGTCATCGCCGACTCCCAGCACATACACTGTCGCCAGGGGAGATGCGCTGGAGCCGATCGCGCGGGCTCATTACGGCGATAACTGGCGGGCCGGGATCGTCGCGATGATGCGGGCCAATCATCTGCGGCGGAACGCGGACGGCAGCCCGCTGATCTATGCGAACCAGGTTCTGCAAATGCCGGAGCTGGACGGGGATCTGCGCCAGCTCAATCGCGCGGGGGGCGCCCTGGTCGCCCAGAACACCATAGGTCTGGAAGCCGCTCGGCAACGGGCGGCGAATTACGCCCACGCCTCCGCCGACCGCATGTTCGGGGGCGCGACGGGAAGTTGGTCGGAAACGGGTGCTCCCTCAGCGGCAAGTGGGTTGGAATACGACCGCATGTTCGGCGGTGCGTCGGGGAATTGGTCGGAACCAAGTCCTCATTCGGCGGGGAACTTGCTCGACCACAGCCGGCTGGCCAAGGCGGTTGGCGGTGAGGCGGCCTTCGAGGCAGGTCTCCTTGCCGGCGGCGTTCATAGCCTATGGGACACCGCCACAGGCCTCTACGACGCCGGAAAGTTTGTGGTGAGCCTCACCGATCCCAATAAAGCCGCTGCGGCCTGGAACGGAGCCGTCAACGCGGTGCGTGGCGCTGCAAGCTATGTCGAGAACGGCGTGCAACATCCCGGCGATGTCCTGAATGACATCAGAAGCGCGGCGCACCAAGCAAATGTCGACTACAACCCGTTGGGTACGCCGATGAATGAAACGTTCATAGGAGAACTGCGGCGCAAGTTCGGGATCGGACATAACGACGGCCGGTTGGCCGGAAATGTTGCACAGGCCGTCGCGGGCCTGGAACTGGTCAAAGGGGCGGATGTCGTCGGCCTTGCAGGGAGGCTTGGGGATCCTCTGGCCAAAGGCGCTGACGCTGCGACCATAGCCGCCTTTGGTCGGGACGCGCCCCGAGGGGTCTACTTGCAAAAGGCCTACGACGGGGTCGGGCATCACTTCTTTCCGGAACGATGGTCCAAGCCGCTCAATTTACCGGCCTCGGTCCGAAACAGCTCGCTGAACGTTCTCAAACCCAATGGCCTGACGCAGGAGGAGTTTTACAAACTCCACTATTTCGTTGACCCGCAATCCAGGATCAACCGTTTGCCCAATCGGTTCGGCGGAGCGTGGAACGGAAAGCGCCTCGGAATTCAAAGAGGAAATCTCGCCGACCGGCTATGGTATGGAAGTCCGCAGCCGCTCAAAACCACGATCGGAGCCCCTATCATCCTGGGAACCGGTTCCAGTGTTGCCGGGCAGATGGGTCAATAGCGCGAGCGCTGTGCGAAGTTCATGCGATCCGCGCATCCCGCCCGGTTGACGAGCATAACCGTTCTCGTTATGTTCCCATGGTGGCAAATCTTGGGAGGTTGCAGTGTTCGGTTCAAAGCATGGAAAGTCAAAGGGCCAGCGGGTTCGCGCCCAAGTGGAGTTTCAGGCCCCGTCTCTCAACGACGGTCCAGACGATGAGGATCCGCGGGCGAGCCCTACGGCCACGAATGTCATCGCGGCCCTGCTACGCGAGGCCGGGGTCGAAACCACGCCAACGGAAGAATGGGAATGGTACGGCTGGTATTTCGACGCCAGCTACGAGGGGCGGAAATATCAGGTGCTGGTTCAGGGCATTTACATACTCGACGTTTATCCCAAGGGCCTGAACAAGGAGACAGAATACTCGGATCAGACGACGCTGGCGCGTCTTCTCAACCTTATCCACGAAAAGCTCTCAGCGGATGACCGGTTCAGCCAGTTCGAGTGGAACATCAGGGAGCGCAACCAGCACTTTCCGCCGGCGGCGCATCCGCTGGCCGACTTTGGGCGAACGGCCCAGGCGGCCCCTGCAAAGCCTCGACCTGGAGGTGACGGAACATGGGCGCAATCTTGACTTTGCTCCAATGGCTGTTTCTCGCCGCTTTCAGTATCGTCTTCTACTACGGTGTGGCCAAGGTTTACGTCTGGGTCGTTGAGGCAGCGTGGCGCCGGGTGACCGTGCGAAAAGCGCAGGCCGCGAAGACGGTGCTGGCGCGCGATCAAGTGAAACGCGCGCTGCTCACCGACGCTGAGTTCATGGCGGATTTCCCGGACGATACCGTGTGGGACGCCGCCGGAATGAGCCTGGTTCAGCAGGGCGGTCTGAACATCGCGCGGGCGATCATCGCCCTGTTGACGGATCGCGGCGCGACAGCCGGCGAGCCCGATACGCACAGCGACTACGGCTGGGCCTTCGATGTCGAATATGAGGGCCGCAAGTACTGGTTGATGATCCAGGTCGGAGACGAATGCATCCTGACTTCGCAAGAAGTTTCGTGGCGCCACGATTCATTGAGCTCACCCGACACCGACTATGCGCGGTTTCTCGAATTGCTTCATTCCAGGCTGGCGGCAGACGGCCGGTTCCGTGCGATTGTCTGGTATCCGAAGGGCGATCATCTGGACCATCTGGGCGGGAGCCATCCCCGGGCCGCGTTCGGCTAGCGCGGCCTTCGCCGTGGCCCACTCGCGCCGGGACAATATAGCGCAGGCCGGGAAAGCAGTTTGGCGTTCGCTCTGGGCGCGCAAGTAACCTTTCGGGCGCAGGCTGGGGTCCTAACAGGAGGGCCCCATGGCTGAGATTTCGGGACTGCGCACCTTGCACCGGCTGATCTATGTCAGCGACCAGCTACTGAGGTCGGGCAGCGAGGATGAAGAGATCGGCAGGATGATCGCCTCGGCGGTGCGCCGCAACGCGCCGCTGAAGATCACCGGCCTGCTGCTGGCCCATGAGGGCAAGTTCCTGCAGGTGCTGGAAGGCCCGGCGCAGGCTGTGCTGACCACCTATGGCCGCATCTGCAACGACCGGCGCCACGAAAACGCGCGGGTGATCGGGGCAGGGCCGGTGGGAGAGCGCGCCTTTGGCGACTGGCACATGTGCGCGCGCACGATCACGCCGGCGGACGATGCGATCCTGGCGACCCTGTCCGGGGACGGGCGGCTGGACCTGGGCAAGCTTTCGGCCGAGCCGGCGCTGCGCCTGCTGATGGCGGTGCGGCGCATCCAGGGCGCCGTGGCCAAAAGGGCGGCCGGCTAGGGCGCGGTCCGGACTATTTCAGGTTTATGGTGATCAGGTACTCGGTTCCGATCACGGGGTACTGTGGATCATCGCCGGGAATGAGACGGGCGTTGAGGGCGCCCAGCGGCGTGTCGGTCTGCAGGCCGGCCAGGTCCGAGGCCGCGCTCAGCACCGGCGCCGGCGCGGGGCCGCGTCCGGAGGCGACGTAGAGCTCGGTCAGCAGCGGGCGCAGGGTGGCGGCGACCTTGTCCTTGGACAGCTGGTTGGCGGCGATGTGGGTTTTGATGCTGACAGAGCGCGCTCCGTTCCCGTCGCCGGTGACCTGGAAGGTGAACATGATCACCGCGCCCTCGCCGCCCGGGAAGATGTGTTTTAGCCCATCGCAGCTGGCGACGCCTGGGTGGTCTCCTTGCGGCGCCCAAACGATCATATCGTCTTCCATGGGCCCTCGGGCCGCCGTGCACAGGGACTGGGCCAGAAGAATGGCCGAGACGTCGGCTGTGGCGCCGCGACTGCGCAGCAGGGCGACCGTCTTGCGGTGATCGCCCATGGCGGCAAACCAGATGGCCGAAAAGCCCTCGGCGCCTTTGGCGTCGACCTTTGCGCCGGCGTCGAGCAGCGCTGTTATGACATCGTCGTGACCACCATTGGCGGCGTTCATCAGCGGCGTCCAGCCGCCGGAATTGGTCTGGGGATCGACGTTCGCGTGACGGGCCAGCAGGGCGCGGACGATGGCCGCGTTGCCCCGGAAGGCGGCCCAGTTCAGGGCGGTCAGGCCGTCGGTGTCGGCGGCGTTGGGATCGGCCCCGGCGGCAAGCGCCCGCTCGGCGGCGGCCGCGTCGTCACCGTCGGCGGCCTTGACGAGGGCGGCTGACGCCGGCGCTGCAGGAGCGTCGGGCTTCTGCGCCAGAGCCGGCGAGACAAGGCAGAGCGCCAGGGCGGTGGCGGCAATGAGGATGCAGCTCGGCATGAAGCGTCCTTTCGGCGACGCCCGATGGCGGCGTCCCGGCAAAGCTTACACCCACACGGGCCCAGGTGCGAACCGGGCCGTCTCACTCCAGCTGAGGATGCCATGGAAACGGGCGAATTGAACGGGCTCGAAATGGGCGATGAGGCGAGCGCGGCGCAGGATTTACCCGCGCCGCCGCGGGCGGACGATGCGCCCGGCGATATCGAGGATCTGGCCGAGGTCGAGGTTGGCGGGCGCCGGCACCTGATCCCCAAGGCCCTGAAGGGCGGGTTCCTGATGCAGGCCGACTATACCCGCAAGACCCAGGCCCTGGCGGCCGAGCGGGCGGCGCTGGAGGCCGAGCGCGCGGCGCTGCGGGTCGCAGGGCCAGCAGGGGCTGAAGTAGACGGTCCCCAGGCCGTGGCGCTGGCGGCGATTGACGATCTGGTGGGGCGGTATCAGCAGGTGGACTGGCAGGGTCTGGCCGCCGCCGATCCGCAGGCCGCGCGTGAGGCGTGGGATGCGTTCGCGAACGCCGCGGCCGAGCGCGAGGCCCTGGCCCAGCATCTGGCGGTGGAAGGCCAGGCGCGGGCGCTGGAGAACGCTCAAGAGCGCCAAAAGGCGCTGCAGGCCGGCCATGCCGAGCTGGCGCGCGACGTGCCCGGCTGGTCGCCGCAGCTGGCCGGCGAGATGAACCGGTTCGCGCAAGCCCAGTTCGGCTTTACGCCGGACGAGGTGGGGTCGGTGACCGACCCGCGCCTGGTCAAGCTGCTGCACAAGGCGTTCAGCGGGGCGGCCGATCAGGCGCGCGCGGCGCGGATCCGCGCGGGCCAGGCGACCCAGCCGGCCTATTCGCTGCGCGGTGGCGGCGGCGCCTTTCACGCGGCCGGAAACACCGACGATTTCGCCGCCTTCGAGCGGCTGGCCGACGCCAAGCTGAAGGCGCGCTGAGGCGGCGACGTATGACGCAAAGCCGCTGGCCTTTATCTTTGCAATCTGCAATATTGCACGGGTCGGAAAAGCGATCGGAACGCGGCCAGGCCGCGCTGATTTTCGCAACCCAAACCTCTTCAGTCTGACGGCCCTGACGGTGCGACCAAGCCAGCCCAGGCTGGACGTCGGCAACAGCGCGCTGGCCTCGATCTCTCAAATTTTCAAAAGGACCAAGCCATGAGCAATGCGCTTCTGGACCCCAAGATCTATGCCAATGTGGGTCTGAATCTGCTGAAGAACAACCTGGTGATGGCCAGGCTGGTCAACGGCGAATACAAAAACGAATTCAAAAAGATCGGCAACACGATCTACACCAGGCGGCCGCCTGAGTTCGTGGTCCGCGACGGGGCCGTGGCCTCGGTGCAGGACGTGGTCGAGGGCGAGGTCGCCATCGCCATGGACAAGCAGAAGGGGGTGGACGTGCAGTTCACCTCGGTCGAGGAGACCCTGTCGGTGGACAGCCTGCTGCGCTCGTCCACCATGGCCTCGGCCATGGCGACGTTGGGCAACCAGATCGACCAGGACATCCATGCCGAGACCAGGAAGTTCTTCAACTGGGTGGGCACGCCCGGCCAGCTGGTCAATAGCTTCGCCGACCTGTCGAAAGGCCCGCAGCGGCTGGACGAGACGGGCGTGGAGACGGACGGCCGGGTCGGCGTCATGCCGCCGGCCGACGCCTGGGCCATGCTGGGATCCTTGTCGGGCCTCTATACCGAGAAGGTGGCGGCCGACGCCCTGACACGGGCCAAGCTGCCGATGCTGGGCAATGTCGACTGGTATTCGACCCAGAATATCGCCTCAGTGACCACCGGCAGCCGCACCGGCGGGCTGGTGAATGGCGCCAGCCAGAACGTCACCTACGCCTCGATCAAGGACGGCGACTGGACCCAGAGCCTGATCGTCGACACGCTGGGCGCGTCCAAGACCGTGGCCGCCGGCGAGATGTTCACCCTCGACGGGGTCTATGCCGTCAATGCGCGGACCAAGGAGACGCTGGATTTCCTGCAGAACTTCACGGTCATCGCCGATGCGACGGCGAGCGGCGGCGGGGCGGCGACCCTGATCATCTCGCCTCCGATGGTGACGACGGGCGCGTTCAAGAACGTCTCGGCCGCGCCGGCGGACAATGCGGCGATCAACTGGTTCGGCGATGCGACGGCAGGGAACACCGATGCGACGACCTATCGTCCGTCATGTGTGTTCCGCAAACAGGCGATCGCCCTGGTGTCGTGCAAGCTGATCAAGCCCTATTCCGGCCAGGCCGACTATGCGGTCGACAAGGAAACCGGCCTGGCGATCCGCTATTGGCGGACCTCGGACGGGACCAACGATACGCACCTGCACCGGTTTGATGTGCTCTATGGCGTGAAGGCGGTGGATCCGCGGCTGGGCGTGCGGTTGTCGGGCTCGGCGTAGGGGAGGCGTTTTGCGCGGCGTGATGCTAGACATGGCCGGCGGTTGAGGGAATGGGGCGATGGCCGGGGGTTTGGTCGACAGGCTGATGTACTGGCCGAGGCGGTATCACGCCTTTCTGGCGGGGCTGACCGGCAAGTATGGAACGATGCGCGCGGCGGGGAGAGTTCAATACTACGCCTTCCCCTGGCTGGCTCCGCTGGCCGCCGCCGCATTGTTCGATTGGGCGTTTTCTCCGGGTGAACCGGGCCGAACCATCATCATCTTGGTCAGCGGGACGATCAGCCTGACGGGCACGCTCTATGTCATTGGGGTGATGTTGTTCCACATCGCCCGGGACTTTCGTCGCTTCTATCGCAATAAGGCCCGAAAGGCCGGCAGGATCCGCGACTAGCGGCCGCTGCGGCTAACTCCGACATCCAAATTTACTTCCAATCCGTCCCGCCGTTCCCTCCGGCGGGATCACCGTGCGCCACGGCGCCGGACGGGTGGGGGAGCGCTGCGCCTCCCCCGCGGCTCCTCCACCCGGGATGTTTTTTAGGTCACCAAGGATCGAACATCTTGTCGCCCTTGTGCCGGCGGCGGATTTTCCATTTCGGCCACTGGATGAAGACCACGAAGACCAGGATTTCTATCAGAAGCACGATGAGGGCGATCCACTCGCCCTGCGCCTTGCCGGCCATGCAGGCGTGGTCGTCGGGGGAAAAACATTCGCCCATCAAGGCGCCCAGCATCGAGTCG
>CAZJBC010000076.1:0-10658 GCA_964543805.1 uncultured Brevundimonas sp. | reverse complement strand
AGCACGCTGGCGCGCACGCCTTCGTCGGCGTCCAGGGCCAGAAGTGTGTCGGCAAGCTCGCGCATCAGGTCGACCGAGACGTGATTGTTCGGCGGATTGTCGATCTCGACGATGGCGACGAAGCCATCCTTGGCGACGGTGATCTTGCTCATCGGTTCCCTCCCAGGACGTTGCGGGCCACGACCCAGCGGTGAACTTCCGATGGCCCGTCATAGATGCGCATGTTGCGCACCTGGGCGGCCATCATCTGCAACGGCAGTTCCTTGGTCATGCCCATGGCCCCGAAGGTCTGCATGGCGTGATCGAGGACGGTCCAGGCCATTTCGGTGGCGAACACCTTGGCCATGGAGATTTCCTTGCGGATGTCGCGACCCGCATCGAGCTTGGCGGCGGCGTCATAGGTCATCAGCCGGGCGGCATGGATCTGGATGGCGGCGTCGGCGATCCACCACTGCACCGCCTGGCGGTCGGACAACGGCTGGCCAAAGGTCACCCGGGTGGGCGCGAATTCGGTCATCATCTCCAGCGCCCGCTGGGCCGCGCCCACGCACCAGGCGGCCATCTGCAGGCGGCGTGTGCCGAGGCGAAGCTGCATGGGGCCAAAGCCGTTGCCCTCCGTTCCCAGCAGGTTCTCGTACGGGATGCGGCAGTCTTCCAGCGCCACCTCATAGGTGAAGGCGCCGCCCAGCATGGGAATGCGGCGCAGCACGTTGAAGCCGGGCGTGCCCTTGTCGACCAGGAATGCGGAGATGCCGCCCCGGGCTCCCTTTTCCTTGTCGGTCACCGCCATCAGGATGGTGAAGTCGGCGTCGGCGGCGCGGGAGGTCCAGATCTTGCGCCCGTTGATGACCCACTCATCGCCGTCGCGCACCGCGCGGGTGATCATGCCGGCCGGATCGGCGCCGGCGCCAGGCTCGGAAATGCCGATGGCCGAGACGGTCTCTCCGCGAGCGTAGGGCTCCAGATAGCGCTTCTTTTGGTCCTCGTTGCAGGTGACCATCAGCATGCGCAGGTTCGGGCTGTCGGGCGGAATGGTGTAGGCCACGCAGGTGCGGCCGACCTCTTCGTTGACCCCGACCATCGCCACGGCGGGCAGGTCCGCGCCGTCGTATTCTTCGGGGGCATCCAGGCCCCACAGGCCCAGCTCGCGCGCGACGGCGTCAACACGCGCCTTTTCTTCCGCGTTGAGCCCCGCCCCGCCGCCCACCGCATCTCGCGCCAGCACGGCGGCCTCCAGCGGAATGATCTGATCGCGCATGAATTTGGCGACGAGATCCTTGAGCATCCGGTGCTCTTCGGACAGTTCGAAGTCCATGGCCGTTTCCTTTTATCGTTACGGGCATATGCGCCGACGGGATGGGGATTGCCAAGCCCACGCTTGCCGCGCGACGCTCTCAAAAAAGGGAAAAACGTCATGACCACCGATCCGCTGACCGACCGCGCCTGGACCACGATCAAGGTCGAGCGGGATGGGCCGATCGTACAGGTCACCCTCAACCGCCCTGAAGCCCGAAACGCCCTGAACGGCGTGATCATGGCTGAGCTTACGGAAGTCGCGCGGATGATGCGTTTAGCCTCGGATGTCTGGGCAGTCGTGCTTGTGGGCGGGGAGCAGAACTTTTCGGCAGGCGCCGATCTTGGCGGGATCAAGGAACGCTCGTCGGCGCCCAGCCTTCTGGAGGCGCGCGAGGCAGTGATGGCGGGGCCGGACCTTTGCCGCGCCTGGGAAGAGATCGAGGCGGTGACCATTGTCGCCATCGAGGGCTATTGCCTGGGCGGCGCCTGCGCGCTGGCGGTGGCCTGTGACTTTCGCATCATGGGGCAGGGCGCGACCATGCGGCTGCCGGAAGTTCCCCTGGGCATCAACATGAGCTGGCGCAGCGTGCCGCGGATCACGGCGCTGGCTGGCCCCTCGCGCGCCAAGCGCTTCATCATGTTTGGCGAGGCGGCGGACGCTGACACCTGCCTGGCCTGGGGCATGGCCGACGAGGTGACGGCCAGGGGTCAGGCGTTCACCGTCGCCCGTCAGTGGGCGGGCAAGGTCGCGGCCCTGCCGCCGATCCCGGTGCGGATGACCAAGGAGGCGGTCAATGTCTCGGCCGGCGCCATGAACTTAGCCACCAGCTTTATGGACCGCGATCAGTACCTGGTCTCGGCCCGGTCGGCTGACTTCAAGGAAGGCGCGGCGGCGTTCTTTGAGAAACGGAAGGGGAAGTTCAAGGGGGACTGAGGGCTCAGGCGGCGATCGAAGTTTCAGGCGCCGGTTCATCGTCGTTGGAGGCGATGGGACGCCGCGGGCGAGACCGTGGCGAGCTCTTTGCGCGGGCGCGGCCGGACGACCTGCCGATCGGCGGCGCGGAACGGCCGAGCAGCGATCGAAAAGCCTGGCGGACGCTGTTAAGCTTGATGCCGAGGAAAGCTACAGACGCCACAGCCATAATATCGATGTAGAGGGCGATGTCGCCGCCGATCGCCAGGTCGAGGAGCATCGGTCCCCACTCCGGCGCGGCGGCGCAAAGCAGGACGACGGCAAGCATCACGATACCGGCAATTATCAACTGGCGCAGCGAGGCGCTGTTCATCCAGGCAGCCGGCTCCTCAACCAGGATTCGCCGGGTGCTCTTGCCGATCGGAAGGTCGGGGAACAGAGCTGACACCAGCAACAGTCCCGTAAACGATGCGATAATCCAGACCAGCATGACGCCCTCCCGCTGTCAGGAAGGTGGGAGGCCTTGAAGCGGAATTCAATGCGTCAGGCCTCCGCCGCAGCCTCGTCCTTCAACCGCTCGGCATGTTCGGCGCGCAGCTGGCGCTTGGCGATTTTGCCGGTGGCGATGCGGGGCAGGGGCTCGTGCTCGACGTGGATGTAGCGGGGCACCTGGAACTTGGCCAGGCGCTCGGCCAGGAAGGCCTGCAGCTCGGCCTCATTGACCGGAGCGATCGCATAGATGGTGCAGCCGACCTCCTCGCCCAGCCGTTCGTCCGGCACGCCGTAGACGCAGGCTTCCAGAATGGCGGGGTGTTCGACCAGGGCCGCTTCCACCGCGCCGCAGCCGATGTTCTCGCCGCCGCGGATGACCAGGTCCTTGATGCGGTCGACGATGTAGACAAAGCCGTCCGCGTCGAAAAAGGCCACGTCGCCGGTGCGGAACCAGTCGCCGTCGACAAACGCCTCTGCATTGGCGTCCGGTCGTTCCCAGTACTCGCGCATCATGCCGACGCCGCGGATCTGCAGCTCGCCGCGGCCGCCGGTCGGCTGGATGTGGCCATCCTCGGTGACGACGCGCAGGTCATACAGGGCCGAGCACCGGCCGGAGCTTTCCGGATGGGTCAGGTAGTCGGCGGCCGCAATGCCGGTGCCGATGGCGTTGGTCTCGGTCATGCCCCAGCCGGTGCCGGGCCGCGCGTTTGGGAATACCGCATCGATCGCCCGCACCTGTTCCGGCGCACGCGCCGCGCCACCGCCGCCCAGGGTGACGAGCGAGGAAAGGTCCCGGTCGCCGCGCCGGGCGACTTCCACCAGGTCGCCGGTCACCGCCGGCGGTCCTGCAAACGAGGTGATGCGTTCGGCCTCAATCAGCTCGGCAGCGCGCTCGGCGTCCCACTTGTACATCGAGACCAGGCGGCGCTGATAACGGTAGCTGGCCAGATAGACCGCGTGCATGCCGGTCACATGGAACAGCGGAATGCCGAGCAGGGTCGCCGTCTGGGGGGCTTGCGGATCGGGGGCCGGAACCAGGCCGGTCAGCACGGCGGCCTGGGCGTCCAGCTCCCAGGACAGCAAGGCGTGCACGACCGCGCGATGGGTTGAGACCGCGCCCTTGGGATTGCCGGTGGAGCCCGAGGTGTAGAGCATGATGGCGTCGTCGTCCGGGCCGAACGCGACGTCAGGCAGGGTATCGAGGCCGGGCCGGCGGGCCAGCACGGCGTCCCAGGCCTCGGCGCCCGCGGGCAGCGGCTTGGAGGTGCGGGCTGCGATGATGCGGACGTCCCTGGGCGCGTCCGGCGCGGCGGCCAGGCGGTCGAGGCGCTCCTGGTCGGCGACGAGCACCTTGGCGCCGCAGTTCTTCAGGCCAAATTCCATCTCGTGCGGTTGCCAGAGCGAGTTCATGGCCACGGCGATGGCGCCGATCGAGGTCGCCGCCTCGAAAGCGATGATCCATTCGGGATAGTTGCGCATGGAGATGGCGACGCGGTCGCCCACCTTGACGCCAAAATCTTCCACGAAAGCGGCCGCCAGGGCGCAGGATTTTTGCCAGACCTGTTCAAAGGTGAGGCGTTCGTCTTCATAGACCAGGAAGGTCGCCCCGCTGCGGGTCGCCGCATAGATGTCGCGCAGGGTGGCCGGTGCGTTCCTGAAGACGCGGACGTGACGGCCGATCACCGGCGCCTCGATAATCTCAAAAGGCTCACCCGGCGCGGTCAGTTGCGCGAGGGCTTCATTCCTGGTGACCAAGCGTACGTCCTTCCCAATATGGCAGGCTTTTGCGCCTTCCCTAGCGCTGTGAAGGCAAAGCGTCGATGGTTTTTGTGGCGATCATTTGCCTTCGCCGGTTCCGGGCGCCTGTGCTTTAGTCTGGTCATCGAACCGCGGTCCGGCGTATGGCGCGCAAGGTGCGATCCCGACGAGCGGGCGAGAAACGCGGAAGGACTTCCAGTATGCCGGGCAGGGCCCTGGGAACGTGGCTGGTCGATCGTACGGTCAAGCAGCGCGGGCCTGGCTCAGCGGCGCTGTACGCCCTGGCCCGACGGATCGTCACCGCCTACGAAAACAATGACATCCACATGGAAACCAACGGCGAGGCCTGGCTGGTCGAACGGCTAGCGCGGCGCGGGCCGATGGTCGCCATCGATATCGGCGCCAACCGCGGTGAATGGGCGCGATACGTTCTGGCCGCAATGCCTGGCGGCCAGGTGATCTGCTACGAGCCGGCGCCGCGAACTTTTGCGCTGTTGCAGGCGGCTGTCACGGACCCGCGTGCAGTACTGGTGAACGCAGCGGCATCGTCGAAGGCCGGTACGCTGAATTTCAATTTCAATCTCGACAACGACTTCGTCTCGTCGGTCGTGGACTTGTCACGCCTGCACGAACGCTCCCGATACGAGACCCTGGCCGTTCCTGCAGTGACCGGCGATGCCGAAATGGCCCGTCTGGGCGTGGAGCGGGTCGGCCTTCTGAAGATTGACGCCGAAGGACATGACCTGGAAGCCCTGGCTGGCTTTGAGAAGGCTCTGGCGGCCGGCCGGGTCGATGCATTCCAGTTCGAATACAACGCCTTTACCCGTGTCGCGGGGCACGCCCTGGACGACTATTTTCGCCTGGTGGGCGAAAGTCATCTTCTGTGCCGCCTGCTTCCCCGCGGCCTGGAGGCCAGCGGTTACCACGTGGAACTGGATGATTTCCGACAGGCCAACTGGGTGGGCGTGCGGTACGGCTTGATAGACAAGGCCTTCGTACGCGACCTGAGCATCCGCCCGGCCAGGGGGCTGGGCGGATTTATGTTGCGCAAACAACTGGCGGATCGCCGCGACCTGGCGACAATGCTCGGACTGACCTAGGCCGTCAGGCTGGGGTTGGAACGATGCGGGTTCCGCACGCGACGATAGCGCCATGCTTGTCGACGCAGCCCAGATCGCGGGCGCGCCGTTCAAACGCGGCCACATCCCGAACCGATACGTCGAACGCGCTGACGCCATCGCCGCGGCCGTCGGTTGCGCGGACGAACCGCACGACACCGTCCTCCAGCACGATGTCAAAATGACTATCCCTGGCTAAGACCGTTTCGCCCAGCACCTGGGCCCATCGCGCAGCCATGGCGGCCGGATCATCACTCTGGATTTCGACGCCGGTGATCGCGGTGGTGACGCTGGTGACGACGGATTCGCGCCAGTGCGGTCCAGCCCACTCCCAGTGTTCCGGCGGGGTCATCTGATCCAGCGAGACGATCGCGCCGCCGATGTCCTTGGGGTGCAGGTGGGACATGTCATAGGCCGCGCCGGTGGCTTGTTCGATGACGCGGACATTGAATTCTTCCAGCCGGGCGCGGGCGACGGCGATGTCGCCGACCTGCAGCAGCACCATATAGCCGCCATCGCCGCCGCGCTTTTCCAGCAGCCGGCCGGCGGTGGTGCCGGGCTGGGTCGGGACGACGACCTCCAGAAAGGTATCGCCGATCGCGATCACCGCGTTCTCCAGCCCGAATTTGCCGACGCCTGGATCATTGTAGGCGACCTTGACGCCCAGCAGCGCTGTCAGCTGATCGACGGCGGGGGCAAGTTCTTCGGCGACGAGGGCGACCTGACGCAGACGCATGGCGGAACTCCCAATGTGGTGGCGCGCCATCCCGCGCGCTTTGATGTTGCGAATATAGCTTGACGCATACGGGGCAAAGAAAGTCGAATTGGCTCAAGACCCGCGCTCATGACAGCGCCGGCAAGGGGAAGATAACGCCATGACCGCCAAGACCATCAACACCGGCACGAACGACCTGCTGGCCGCCCTCGACGACGGGGTGCTGACGCTCACCCTCAACCGGCCCGAGGCGCGCAACGCCATGTCCGGCGAGATGAACGCCGCCCTGGCCGCCCAGCTGGCCGCCGCCGAAACCGATCCGGACGTGCGTTGCATCGTACTGACCGGCGCCGGCAAGGGCTTTTGCGCCGGTGGCGACGTCAAGGGCATGGCCGCAAAGGGCGACGGCACGGTCGGCGACAACACCATCGATTCAGCCATTCATCGCCAGCGCCTGAACCAGCGCGCCACAGCCGGCAAGCTGTTCACGATTCCCAAGCCAACCCTGGCGGCCCTGCCCGGCGCGGCGGCGGGCGCAGGCTTTGCGCTGGCGCTGGCCTGCGACCTGCGGATCATGGCCGACAACGCTATCATGACCACGGCGTTCGGCCGGGTGGGTTTCTCCGGCGACTACGGCGGCACCTATTTCCTGACCCAGATCGTCGGCTCGGCCAAGGCGCGGGAGCTCTATTTCCTCTCCGAGCGAGTCAGCGCCGATGAGGCCCTGCGGCTTGGCCTGACCAACTGGGTGTGCCCGGCCGATGATCTGGTCGCCAAGACCCAGGATATCGCCCGGCGCCTGGCGAGCGGCCCGACCGTGGCCTACCGCTACATGAAGGAAAACCTCAACCGCGCCCTGAACAGCGATGTCATGGAGTGCCTCGACCTGGAGGCCACCCACCACGTCCACCTGGGCCAGACCGAAGACCACCGCGAGGCCACCAAGGCCTTCGTCGAAAAGCGCGAGCCGGTGTTCAAGGGTCGCTAGGCCGGCTCAGCTCAACGGATGTGTTTTTCAGCCGCCGCCAGTTTCTCGGCCGCCGGCGCCACCGGCGCGATCGGCCTTCTGTGCCTGACCAGGGTGCGGGGCGCTCGCGAGATCGCCCTGGCCGCCATCCCGATCTTCTTTGCCGCGCAGCAGACCATCGAAGGCTTCCTCTGGCTTGCGATTCCCGCAGCGCCGGACGGGCCGGCGGTGAGACGCCTGACCTTCCTCTTCCTGTTGTTCGCCCAGGTCCTCTGGCCGGTGTTCGCCCCGGCAGCGGTCTGGCTGGTTGAGCCGCCTGGCCGGCGCCGACGGGCGATGGGCCTGTGGCTGGGGCTCGCAAGCGTTCTGTCCGCCTGCCTGCTGTTTGGCCTGGTCACCCACCCCCACAGCGCGGGCCTGTTGAACGATCACATCGTCTATCTGTCGACCCAGCGGATTCCGCCGCTGGTGTCCCTGATCTATTTCGCGGTGCTGGTTCCGCCGGTCGTCATCTCGTCAAGCCGGACGATCAGCCTGTTCGGGTTGATTCTGACCGTGGGTTACGCGGTCACCTACGTCTTCTACCGCAACACCTATCAGTCGGTCTGGTGCTACTTCGCCGCCGCGGCCAGCCTGGTCCTCGCGGCGTATTTCCTGCGGCGTCGCCGGAGGGAGCCGTCGATGGGCTAGTGCGCCTAAAGCGCGCTGAGGATCAGCGGTGAGATCACCACCTCGATGTGGGTGCCGCTCATCAGGCCGCCCTTCTTGTCCATCGAGATCATCACCGAACGGCCATGGGCCCGGTCGATGTATTGCAGCACAACGCGCTCGGCGATCAGCGAGCTTAGGGGCGCCCAGCCCTGGGCGGCCATGACGCCGGTGTAGAACTGCTGGGCGTCGTTCAGATTGGAGTCGGTGTCGATCGACAGGGTGCCGAACCACTGCGAAGCGCTGCCCACCACGATGGTCTTGTCGCGGTTGATGGTGGACTTGCCGGGCGTCGGAAATTCCACCGGCGCGAAGGGCGCGGCCTTGGTGGCGGCGGCGGCCAGGGCCGAGCCGGCTGATCCGCCGGCGGTCAGGACAATGAGGCCGGCGGCCGCAAGAGCCCGAAGGGAGGCATGTCTGGTCATTTTTCGCCCGATAGCTGGGTTCGAATCTGTTGGTGTGGCCAAGTCTATCGGGCGCCATGGTTAACAACCGATTGTCACGGCCAAGATCTGTCCATCAGAGCTGAACACCCAGGGACGACGATCAGGACGCCACTGTAGAACAGCCGCCGGCCCGATCGGCAGCCGGCCTGGCCCACGCGACAAACACCAGGATTGACCTTGCCCCCGGTTTCCACGATCGATCGGGAAATTCCACGGGCGCAGAAGCATGAGATTCTACAACTCCATCGGACCCAATCCGCGCGTCGTGAAGATGTTCATGGCCGAGAAGGGCATCGTGCTTCCCCGCGTCGAGGTCGATCTGCGCGGCGGCGAAAACCGCCAGCTCGAGCACTTGTCGCGCAATCCGTCTGGCCAGACACCGACGCTTGAACTGGACGACGGCCGGTTTCTGTCGGAAGTCACGGCGATCTGCGAATATCTGGAGGAGGTTCATCCCAACCCGCCGCTGATCGGCTCCACGCCTGAAGAGCGGGCGATGACCCGCATGTGGACGCGGCGGATCGACCTGAACATCGTCGAACCCATGCTGACGGGATACCGTTCGTCCCAAGGCTTCAAGTTCTTTGAGCCGCGGATGCGCCTGCTGCCCCAGGCGGCGGACGATCTGAAAACCCTGGCCAAGGAGAAATTGACCTGGCTGGACGGCTTGATTGCCGGACGCGATTTCATCGCCGGGCCGGCCTTTGGCCTGGCCGACATCCTGTTGTTCTGCACGGTCGATTTTGGGGCCGGCGTCGGCCAGCCGCTGAACCGCGACAACGCCAATATCGCCGCCTGGTTCGACCGCATCGCCGCGCGTCCCAGCGCCGAAGCCAGCAAGGCCTAGACATGACAGTAAGTGAACTGGAAACCGGAACGCCCGACGCGCTGCAGGCGGCGCTGGGCATGGTTCGCCGCCTGGAGATGGATCCCGCCGGCCGGGCGGTGATCGAGTTCGAAGCCGGCCGCCACATATGCCATTCCGGCGGCGTCGTGCAGGGCGGCTTTGTCTCCGGCTGGCTCGACACCACCATGGCCCAGGCGGCCATGATGCTGGCCGGCGGCGACATCGTGCCCATGACCCTGGAGATGAAGGTCAGCTTCTTCGAGCCCGCGCGCCCTGGCCGGGTGATCGCCGAAGGCTGGGTCGAGCGAGCCGGCAAGGCCACCTGCTTTGCCGAAGGCCGGCTATTGGGCCCTGGCGGCGTCGTGCTAGCCAAGGCCAGCACGACCTTGCGCCTCGTGCCCCGCCACAAGGTCGAGGCCGCCTCCCGCGCGGCGGTCTAACCAAGCTCAGATCGGCAGATCGAACGTGTCTTTCATCGCCCCGGGCGTTCCCGCCGGGTTCGCGGGTCCTGGAAAATGCCGCGATGCCGGACCCGGGGAACCCGGCCGCATGCACGGCGTTAAGGTTCAAACTCCGCCATTCTAGAATAGGGGTCGCCGATGCGGTCAATCCTCCTGGTGCTTCTGGGTGTTCCACTCCCGGTCATATTGCTTCTCGCCTTCTGCACCCATCATTTCTGATCTTCAAAGCTTGGGAAGCGTCATGGAAATCGATATCCGGATACCTGAAACGGGCGACCGAACCACGGACGAGGTTCATTCGGCCGTAGCCTGGACGGCGGTGCTGGCCGGCGCCACCGTCGCGGTCGCAGCCTCGTTTGTGCTTCTGACGCTGGCCGCGGGGTTCGGGTTCACGCTGGAATCGCCCTGGCCGGGTTCAAGGCCTGCGTTGACGGGCTTCTCGCCTGCCCTGGGAGCGGGCATGGTCACGGTGCAGGTGCTGTCCTGCGCCCTGGGCGGCTACCTCGCCGGGCGTCTGCGCACCAAATGGCTCAACGTCCACAGTCATGAGGTGTTCTTCCGCGACACTGCCCATGGACTGCTGGTCTGGGCGGTAAGCACCCTGCTGGGCTTCGCGCTCGGCATCGTGACGGTGCTTGGTCAGCCCGCAGGTCTCGCCGCTGCCAGCGCTCAAAACCCCAATGTCGCGGCTCAATTCTCGTTCTTCCTGGCGCTGGGCCTCATCCTTAGCGCCTTCACCGCCTGCGTCGCCGCAGCGATCGGCGGAATGCGCCGCGACGATATGCATGCCAAGCGCTTGACGCCTTAGGGTTTGCGCATCCAAGGACGCTGGCGCCGCGAGAACAGACCTATTGCGCCGTGGCGGCCCGGAAGGGACTCGAACCCCTGACCTTCGCTTTAGGAAAGCGCTGCTCTATCCTGCTGAGCTACCGGGCCG
>CAZJBC010000075.1:0-10680 GCA_964543805.1 uncultured Brevundimonas sp. | reverse complement strand
CGGTATTGTCCTTGCGCGGCCGCTACAGGCTGTTCCAGATGCTGCCGTCGGGCAGCACCGCCTCGAGCCCCAGCACCAGATCGCGCATATTGCCGAAACGAAGCACTGAGGTGCCGCCGGCGTTGGTCGCGACATTGCCGCCGATCGTGCACGATCCTTCCGAAGCCAGACCCAGCGGAAACCGCCGTCCAGCCGCCAGAGCCGCTTCGTTCGCGGCGGTCAGGGTCACGCCCGCCTCGACTGTGAGGGAGTCGTCGATCGGGTCGACCTTGAGCACCTGGTTCAGGCGCTCCAGGGACACCAGCACCTCACCATCGGGAATCTGGCCGCCGACGAGACCGGTATTGCCGCCCTGAACGGCGATCGGCGTGCCTGTCCGGGCGCAAAGGGCGACGATCGCGGCGACGTCGGCGGTGGTGCGGGGCAGCATCAGGATCGGGGTTACGCCGGTCCAGCGGCCACGCCATTCGGTCAGTTTCGGCGCCAGACGATCCGCATCGTCACTCCAGCCGCCTGGGCCGGCCAGTGACTTCAGGCGGTCGATGACATTGGGGGCGACGGTCAGACTCATGATCCTAGTCTAGCCCACCTTTCCCGCCGCCCGCGAGAGCCGGTCGTTGATCGCTTCGCCAAGCCCGGATTCGGGAATCGGCGCGACGGCGATGGCGCCGGGATTCAGGCGATCGGCGGCGCGCAAATAGGAAAACAGATTGGCCGCCGCCTCGGTCAGATCCCGGCCGGCGCTGAGGTTGAACACTGCTTCCCCGGCCGGCGCCGCGCCGAACGCCAGATAGGCCTCGCCCATCTGCGGACGATCGGCATTGAGCCGCAAGGGCGCGTTTGGCGCGTAGTGCAGCGCCAGGCGGCCGGGCGAGCGGCGGGCGTCGGCCTCGGCTTCGGCCAGCGGTCCGCAAAGGGCTTCGATCGCCTCGCGGGGAACGCCGCCCGGCCGAAGCAGCCGTGTCGGCTCGCCCGGCAGGATAGCGACCACGGTCGATTCCAGGCCGACTGCGCAATTCCCGCCGTCCAGTCGCACCTGGGCGGACGAACCGGTCTCGTCCACGGCGTCGGCGAAGGATGTCGGGCTCGGGCGGCCGGAGCGGTTGGCCGACGGCGCCACAACCGGCCCGCCGAAGGCCGCCAGCAGGGCCTGGGCCAGGGGATGAGCCGGCGCCCGCACGGCGACCGTGTCGAGGCCCGCGCGGGCCAGATCGCAAACGGCCGTCTCATCAGCGATCGGCGCAACGATGGTCAATGGTCCAGGCCAGAAGGCGGCGGCCAGCGCTTCGGCGCGCGCATCCAGGCGCGCGATCCGCCGCGCCGCCTCCACGCCCGTGACGTGGGCGATCAGCGGGTTGAAACGAGGCCGGCCCTTGGCGGCGAAGATCGCCGCTACGGCCGCCGGATTGCCGGCGTCGGCCGCCAGACCGTAGACGGTTTCGGTGGGCATGATGACCAGCCCGCCGGCGCGTAAGGCGTCCGCCGCCTCAGAGACGCTCAAGCATGTATTCCGCCGACGAGACCTCGAACTTGCCGGGCTCCTCGACATAGAGCTGGGTGACGACGCCGTCCCTGGCCACCAGGGCGTAGCGCTGCGAGCGCCGGCCCATGCCGAACTTCGAGGCGTCAAAATCCAGGCCGATGGCCTTGGAAAACTCACCATTGCCGTCGGCCAGCATGGTGACTTCATCGGTGATGCCCTGGTCCTTGGCCCAGGCCTTCATGACGAAGACGTCGTTGACCGAGATACAGACGATCGTGTCGATCCCCTTGGCTTTCAGATCCGCCGCATGCTGCTTGAAGCCGGGCAGATGTTTGGCCGAGCAGGTCGGCGTAAAGGCGCCGGGCAGAGCCAGCACGGCCACCGTCTTGCCGGCGAAGACATCGTCCGTGGTCTTCGGGGCCGGACCTTCGGCGGTCGGGGTCATGAAGGTCGCGGCGGGCAGGCGATCGCCAACTTGGATGGTCATGCAAGTCTCCGTGGTCTGATGAGGCGAATGTGATAGGCCTCGCAGGTCAATCCGCCAACCCGATCTTGTCAGATCGGCCCGCCACGCCCACTCTGTCGGGCATGGCTCACGTCCCGGAAACCCTGGCCGGCCGCCTGCTGATCGCTATGCCGGGCATCGACGATCCCCGCTTTGAGCGCGCGGTCATCTTTTTGTGCGCCCACAATGACGAGCACGCTATGGGCCTGACGATTAACCGTCCGGTCGATGGATTGACCACCCCGGCCCTGCTGGCGCGGCTTGGCGTGACGTCCAACATCGCGCTGCCCGATGACCTGGTGCTGTTCGGCGGGCCGGTGGAGCGCGAACGCGGCTTTGTCCTGCACACCAGCGACTACAACGCTTCGCCCGGCACCCTGAACATTGATGCGGCCGTCGGCCTGACCGCCACGCGCGATGTGCTGGAAGCCATGGCCGACGAGGATCGCAGGCCGCGCCACTCGGTTCTGGCCCTGGGATACGCCGGCTGGGGCGGCGGCCAGCTGGAGCGGGAAATCCGCCAGAACGTCTGGCTGACCTGCGATCCGGACGAGGCCCTGCTGTTCGGCCATGACCATGAGCACAAGTGGAGCACGGCCCTGGCCAAGCTCGGCGTCTCGGCCGACCGCCTGTCAACGCTCAGCGGCCGGGCCTGAGCCTCTAATTCAACGTCTTAGAGCGCGCCGGGCGGTTTCACCGCCCAAGCCTAAACTTGGCGCGCTCTAGAAATTAGCCTGGAACCGGCCGGCGGTGTCTTCAAGCTCATGCTCGCCGACGACGCAGATGTCATTGTACAGCCCGGCCATCATTACGTCGGAGCTCAGCGGTTTGAAGTCCTCGTTGAACGCCTTGGTTACGCCTTTGCCTGCGGCATTGCGGCTCGGGTATTCCGTCAGCATCACCTTGCGGATGGTCTTGCGGCTGCAATTGACGTCGTAGTCGATTGTCTCGGAGAGCGTCGGCCCGCCGCCGGCCTGGGACGGGGCGGCGACATATCGTTCGAGGCGCTCCACAGCCCGGGGCGTGGTCCGGGACCGCCGCTCCGTGGGATCGAGATTGTTCTTCAGGAAATACAGGCCGTAGCCATCCCAGCCCAGCTGTAGCCAGTCGGGATTATCAACATCGCCGGTGCTTATCTTCTGCTCCAGCATCCAGCGGTGAGCGGCGACTTCGCTGCGAACATCAAACGGCGGCGGGGCCGGCGGCGGGCCTGCGGCGACCTGGGTGGGGGCCGGGCCTGACGGGCCCCGAGCGGGCACAGCGCCCGAGGGCGGCTGTCCGGCAGGCGGCGCGGGGGGGCGTGCGGCGACCTGGGCCGGCGGCGGCGAGGGCGGAGCGCAGGCCAGCCGTCCAACCGCGCCCATCGTCGAGGCCGTAAAGGACGACCAGTCGTCCTCGACCACCACTTCCTTTTTGTCGCCGCTCAGATTGTGCTGGGTATAGGTCGCCGCGGTGAGCGCCTTGACGCGCGATCCCTTGCAATCGACCGCGAAGGAATCGATTTCTGAAAGCACCATGCGCCCGGGGCCGTCGCTGGTGGCGTCAAAATGCTCGATGCGCATGGCCGCGACAGCCTGGCCCGTTGTCGCGTCGGGCGGGGTTATAACGCTGCGGAGCAAGACGCCGTCGTCGGCTGTTCTGATCAGCTGCCAGGTCGCAGACGGCGCGGTGGTGACGACACTGATGCGCTGGGCCGCAACCCAGGCCTGAACGGCCGCCGTGTCGGCCGGATTGACGGACTGGGCCAGGCAGACGCCGGCAATGGCCAGGCCGGCCACTGTCGCAGCCAGGCTTGTGATCGTTGTGATGCGCCCAGCCATTAGCCCCCCCCATGACCACGACATTGTTTGCCGGATGGAGGTGATCCTCATTGAGTTTGATTGTCAACTCAACCTTCAGCGGCTTTTCCGGGTGCGGACACCGGCACCGGCCGCACCCGGGAAACGCGCCGGCCGCACCCGCTGGTTCAGGAAAGGACGGCCGGGCCGCGCCCTTTGCGAGCGCGGCCCGTACAGACCCTAGTGGAGGAACTTGCCCGCGCCCTGATCGACGGCTTTGTCAGCGGCTTGGCAAATTTCGTCAAAGGCTTCCTTGATCACCGGGTCCTGCGCGACCGGGATAAAGTCGCCCGTCAGGTTGGTGACCACCGCGGTTCCCGCCAGATTGCGGGACGGGAAACTCGAAATCCGAACCCGGCGAACCTGATTGCGCCCGCAGTTGATGTCATAGTCGATGGATTGCGACAGAGCGGTGCCACCGCCCGGAAGGGTTATCGGACCATAGAACTCTTCGCGCAGCAGATAGCGCGGAGTCAGGCGCGAGACGCTGTTCTGCGTGTCCGGATTGGCGCTGCGGAACATTGCCCCGTCGTTCTGATAGCCCAGCAGCGGCCAGTCGGGCGTGCTGGCGCTGCCGCCCTGGTCGATCTTTTCGCTCAGCATCCAGCGGCGACCAGCGGCCGCGTCATTGACGTTGAACGGCGGGGGCATGCGTCCGCCGGCTCCGGCTCCGGCTCCCGCGGCGGCGACGCGTGCGCCTCCCGCGACGGCGCGGCAGGCCGCCTGAACTTCGGCGACCAGGAAGTCGATGGTGGAGGTAGGCGCCCAATCATCGGTGACGGCCACATCCTTGGTGGCGCCGCCCAGATTGTGCTGAGGATAGAAGCTGTTCTTGACCTGCTTGATGCGGCCGCCGTTCGGCGCCGTGCAATCGACGGCGAAGGTCGCCACTTCCGACAGCACGGGACCGCCGGGAGACGCAACAGGCGCGAAGTGTTCGATGCGGACGCCGACGCTCGCCTGATTGGTCGTTGGATCGCGCGGATCAATCACGCCGCGAAAGTAGACCCCGTCCGGCTGGGCTGTGAATGCCTGCCAGCCCAGCGCGCCCGTCTTGTCGGTGATGTTGTTCGATGTCTGCCAGGCCTTCACCGCCGCGGCATTGGTGGGATCCGGCGCTTGAGCCAGACAAACGCCGGCGAGCGCCAGACCCATAGCGACCGTCGCCGCACCGGCGTAGCGGGAATTCTTACCGATCATCGTTTCCTCCGAAGTCGTCTGCCTTGTCGTTTCGCGGAGATTGGCCACGCCGTTTTCGTGGCGTCAACACAATCTTGGACCGACTATAAATTCGCTGGATGAATGGCGACTGACAGATTTCAGGGGTGTTTCACCCCATTTCCGGCGTGTTGCAATCTAGCCCCTGGCTTTGACCGACGCGACGCCGTCAGCATAGGCTTCATTGAGATAGACCTCTGCTTCCTGGGGCGAGAGGGCCGGCGCATAACCGAAGCCCTGGCCGTAGTCGCAGCCGATGTCCTGCAGGGCCCGGGCCATGGCCGCGTTCTCGACGCCCTCGGCCACCACCTCCAGCGCAAGCTCCCGGCCCAGATTGACCACCGAGCGGACGATCTTGGCCGAGCCTTCGTTACTGCCCATTGTGCGCACGAAATAGCGGTCGATCTTCAGGGTGTCGAAGGGCAGGCGGGTCAGGTAGGACAGCGATGAAAAGCCGGTGCCGAAATCGTCCAGCGACAGGCTGGCGCCGGCCTTGCGCAGCTGCTGCAGGATCACCGAGGCCCGGTCGGGATCGCGCATGATGTCGCTTTCGGTGATCTCCAGCTTCAGGGCGTAACGGGGCAGGGCGGTCTCGTTGATCAGAGCGGCGACGTCCTCGACCAGGTGTGGCCGGTCGATCTCGCCGGTGGACAGGTTCACGCTGCAGGTCAGGGCGCCGGCGCGGGCATGGCGGGCTTTCCACTCAGCCAGCTGCATCGCTGATGCGCGCATCATGGCCGAGCCCAGGTCGGTCATCAGGCCCATCTCTTCGCACAACGGCAGGAATTCGTCCGGCGCGATCAGGCCGCGGCGCGGATGCCGCCAGCGGGCCAGGGCCTCGAAGCCCGATATCTTGCCGTCGGACAGGCGCACGACAGGTTGGTAGTAGGGCACGATTTCGCCGCGGGCGATGGCGCCGCGCAGGTCCGATTCCAGCGCCAGGCGCGACAACCCGTCGCTCTCGGGCCCCTCGCTGTAACTTGAGGCGCTGCCGCGCCCCATGCTGCGCGCGCTTTCCAGGGCCACTTCCGCCCGGCGCAGCAATTCAGCGGCGTCGGTCGTGTCGGACCCGCCGGCGCAACGCACCGATCCCATGGCCAGGGTCGGGTGGATATCAAAGCCGGCAATGCGCAAAGGCTGTTCCATGACGCCGCGCAGGTCATCGACCAGATTGCGGCCACCCGGCTCGGCCAGAAGGGCAAATTCGTCCTCGCCAATGCGCCCCATCAGCACGCCTGGCGGAAAGCCGGCCGCCATGCGCGAGCCCAGAGCCGCCAGAACCAGGTCGGCGCGCTCGTGGCCCAGGGCCTCGTTCAGGCGGCGCAGGCGGTTCAGGTCGGCGACCACCAGCTCGTAGTTTCCTTTTTCGGCCAGTCGCTCGCGCGCCCGGATGATGAAACTGCGGCGATCCAGCAACCCGGTGAGCGGATCGCTTTCCGAGGCGGAAAACTTTGATTCCGGGGCAATGACGCCGGCGGCGCGAATGCCGCCTTCCTCCAGCCAGACTCCGCGCCACACGCAGCATTCGCCGCCGCGCATCTGGATTCGGGCGGAGATCTCGACGCCGGGCTCCTGCGCCTTCAGGAATTCCTCGAACACCGTGCGGTCCTGGGGCATGGCCAGGGCGTAGGCGGCGGCGGACTGGCATTCGGGGGCAAGCGGGCCAAGACCCAGCATCCGGGCGGCGCCGGTGATCCTCAGGCGATCGCGTCCGGGCTCCCAGTTCCACAGGACGACATCGGCCGAGGCCAGGGCCTCGAATACCGCCGTCGCATCCCAGAAATGATTGCCTTGCCGCATGCCCCGCCCAGGTCATCGGGCGTTATGGGCAGCCTTCGTCAGGAGACGTCTCTCCGAACGTCAGGCGCCACTAACCCGAACAACAGATGATCTCGCCATTTGCCGTTAATTTTCAGATAAGCCGAGGCATATCCCTCTTCCCGGAATCCGGCCCTAAGCAACAGATTCTTCGACGGTTCGTTCTCCGGAACACAGGCCGCTTCCAGTCTGTGCAGGCCAAGCCGGCCAAACGCGAACCGGCTGAGCGTGCGCGCCGCCGCCAGGGTGTGGCCCTGCCGAATGTGACCGGCGCCGGACCAGTATCCGACCGTCCCCATCATCGCCACGCCCCGCCGCACATTGGAAAGCGAGATTCCGCCGGTCATCACCCCATCGCTCTGGCGGAAAACCAGAAAGGCGAAACCGACTCCCAGGTCGGCGTCGCGCTGATAGGCGCTCATCCGGCGCCGATAGCCGGCCCGGGTCAGGTCATCGTGCGGCCAGGTCGGCTCCCAGGGCTGCAGGAACAGCCGCGATGAGGACCGCAGTTCTGCCCATTCCGGGTAATCGGCCCAGTGAAAGGGCCGCAGGCGCACGCCATCGCCCTCGAGGTCGAGGGGCGATTTCAGCGAGAACCAGTCGGTGAGCGCCATGGTGGAAACGCCGGGTCTTTTGCGGTTAGGGTGGCGGAATGTCGCAGATTGAACTCGTCATAGAAAGCCGCCGCAGGGACCTGGGCGGATTCGAGGTTGGCCGCGTCCTGCCGTTCGCCCGCCGCCGTTCGGTCGGACCCTTCGTCTTTCTGGATCACATGGGCCCCGTGACCTTCGAGCCGGGGTTCCCGATGGCGGTGGATGTGCGCCCGCACCCGCATGTGGGCCTCTCGACCCTGACCTATCTGTTCGACGGCGAGATCACCCATCGCGACAGCCTGGGCGCGCACCAGGAAATCAGGCCGGGCGAAGTCAACTGGATGACCGCCGGGCGGGGCATCACCCATTCGGAACGCTTCGAGCACCACCGCGCCCACGGCGGCCTGATCCATGGCGTCCAGGCCTGGGTCGCCCTGCCGCTGGAACACGAGGACTGCGAGCCTGCGTTCGATCATTACGGAGCCGACCAGGCGCCGACCTACGAAAGCGGCGGGATGTGGGCGCGGCTTGTGGCCGGCAAGGCGTTTGGGGCCGAGGCGCCGGTCGCGGTGAAATCTCCGCTGTTCTACGTCCACTGGCGGCTCAAGGCCGGAGCGCAGGCGCAGTTGCCGGCGGAGTATCCGGAGCGAGCGGCCTTCATCGTTTCCGGAGCGATCGAGATCGAGGGGCAGCGCTTCAATGGGGGACAGATGCCGGTGTTCGCACCCGGCGCGCCTGTGCTGTTCACGGCGATCGAGGACGCGGAAATAATGTTGCTCGGCGGCGAAAGCGTCGGCCCGCGCTTGATCGAATGGAACTTCATCGCCTCGACCCAGGAACGCCTCGATGCCGCCAAGGCCCGCTGGCGGACGGGCGGTTTCAAACTGCCCGTGGGCGACGATCAGGAATTCACGCCCCTGCCAGGTGATCCGCCCCCGCCGCCGCCGCCGATGTCGTGACCTAGGGGGCCACCCGCCAGCCCAGCGTCTCGCCCGCATGGAAAGGCACCAGCTCCTCCGCGCCGGCGGTGATCCGCTCGGGAGGTCGGTGATCGACCCGCTCCAGCACCATCTGCCCCTCGTTCAGCGGCAGGCCGTAGAACCGCGGGCCGTGTTCCGATGCGAAGGCTTCCAGCCGGTCCAGGGCGCCCTCTTCATCAAAGGTCGCCGCATAGCTTTCCATGGCGAAGGGCGCGCAGAAAATGCCGGCGCAGCCGCAGGCCGCCTCCTTCTTCGCCACCGAATGCGGGGCCGAATCGGTTCCCAGGAAGAACTTGGCCGATCCGCTGGTCGCCGCCTTGCGCAGGGCCAGGCGGTGGTGTTCGCGCTTGGCCACGGGCAGGCAGTAGAAGTGCGGGCGGATGCCGCCGGCGAACATGGCGTTGCGGTTGATGCGCAGGTGGTGCGGCGTGATCGTCGCCGCCACATTGGGGCCGGCGGCGGTGACAAAGGCAGCGGCCTCAGCGGTGGTGATGTGCTCGAACACGCACTTCAGGGCCGGAAAATCGCTGGCGATGCGCGAGAAGACCCGGTCGATAAACACCGCCTCGCGGTCGAAGATGTCGATCTCCGGATCGGTGACCTCGCCGTGCACCAGCAGAGGCATGCCGATCTTCTGCATCCGCTCCAGCACGCCGCTGATGCACGAGACGCCGGTCACCCCGTGTTCGGAATTGGTGGTGGCGTGGGCGGGATAGAGCTTGCAGGCCTTGAATAGCCCACTGGTAAACCCGCGTTCGATCTCGTCGGCGTCGATGTCGTCGGTCAGATAGGCGGTCATCAGGGGCTCGAATTGCAGGCCCGGCTCCAGCGCCGCCAGAATCCGTTCGCGATAGGCCAGGCCCGCCGCCACGGTGGTGATCGGCGGGGTCAGGTTGGGCATGACGATGGCGCGAGCGAACTGGCGCGCTGTGTGGCCCAGCACGCCCTTCAGCATCTCGCCGTCCCGCAGATGCACGTGCCAGTCGTCGGGACGCCGCAGGGTCAGGCGGCGGAGGGGTTCACTCATAATGGTCCCTGGCCTTGAGCAGCAGTCCGCGCGCCGCGGTCAGCACCGTCTCGACGGTCAGGTCGGTCAGGTGGCTCATCTGAAAACTGAACTCCGGGCCCAGAGTCCTCAGCGTCTCAAAGTCGCGGGGCCCGCGCACCACCCGGACATGGTCTCCGAACGGGGCTGTGATCGCATCGTTGGTGGGGCCGAAAATCGCCACCGTCGGCACGCCCGCCGCCGCCGCCAGTTGGGTCCAGATATTGTCGCCGCCGATATAGAGCCGGCAACGCTTCAGCCAGGCGTAGTCGGTCATCAGGTCCTGGGCGTAGGGGCGCGAGATGATCCGCTTGCGGGGCAGCGGGAAAATCGCATCGTTGATCGCATCGCGGTCAGGCTCGCCGCCAAACGCCACGATGCGACCGTTCACCAGCGGCGCGCACTCGGCCATCATCAGCTGCGAGGCGACCTGGCCATAGCGCTCGGCCGGCCATTGGCGACCGATCCAGGCCGCGCCCGGGCCCACCGCCAGGATCGCGCCTTCGCCGGCCAGGGCGTCGCTGGCCAGCAGGTCGAGCTCGGCGTTGGTGTAAAGGTGCGGCGGCGGCGGATCGTCTTCCACCGCCAGCAGGCGCGCGGCCGCCACGGTACGGTTTTCCAGCACCTGCGCCATGTCCAGCTCGGCGCGCTTCTTGGTCCTGAACCAGCCGGCCAGGCCGGAATTGCCCAGGTCCAGCACCAGGCCCCAGCCCTTGCGCGAGACCTTGGATTTCAGCGCCAGCCGGGCGGCCACGCCCTCATAACGCGCCACGGTGACCAGTTCGGCCAGCTCGGGCGCGTCGGCGAACAGCGGCGCGGACTCCGGCCCGCCGACCACGGTGAAGCGCGCGTAGGGAATTTCCTTGATCAGCCTGGGAATAAGGCCGGAAACCGCGATCGCATCGCTGACATCCAGCGGCGCGATGAACAGAATCAGGAAGGGCTTTCCGGTCATTGCCGCCTCTATAGCATGGCGCGAGCCGCGTAACCGCCCTACATGCAGATCATGCCTGATCCTCGCCAGATCATAAGCTTGCCTGACCGCGCCCTGGTTTCTGTGCGCGGCGCCGACTGGCGCACATTTCTGCAGGGCCTGCTGACCAACGATGTGGAAAACCTGACGCGCGGCGAGGCGCGGTTCGCCGCCCTGCTGACGCCGCAGGGACGGCTGCTCTACGACCTGTTCGTCATTGCTGATGG